>JAURFH010000156.1 GCA_030834415.1 Verrucomicrobiota bacterium
CCGGCGATGGATGAAAGCCGCTTCAGTAATTGCTGCGTTTGCTTGTCATTCCATTCGGCCTCTGAGGTTTCCTTGGCCAATTGGTCAGCGATGCGATGGACCGCTTCGAGATTGGACCGGCCGGTGTCATCGGTGAGCGATACGAGATGATCGGCAGTGGGCGAGATGACACGCGCCTGTTGCACCAGCCACTTAAGTGATGACCAACGCTGCACGACGCTTGGCTCGGGGTTTTTCTCGGCCAATAATTGGGCACTCATTTCCCGAAGCGCTACAGCTTGCCCTACGAGCCATGCTTGGGCCCTATTATAATCGGGCTTTTCGGTCCAGTGCCGCGGTTGCGCCTGAGTCTGGCCATCGAGCTCGAATATTAATTCCGGATGGCCTGCTTTTAATAATTGCGAGGACACTACTTGATGACAGGCCACACAACTGTTCGCTCTAATGTAAAGATTTTGTAAATCTTTCATCCCTGCGACCACACGCTGAGCATGGGAATAATCCGGGCGTGTGTGAGAACGCTCCCAATTACTAGCGGCTCCATGACACGATTCACAAGAGACACTCTCCATCGCAGTGAGCGGTTTGCTCATCAAACTTGCAGGGAGATCATGAAAGGGTGCGTGGCAGGAAGTGCATTGGAGATTTTTGGCGGCATCTCCTAGCTTCAAGTCTTCGGCCATACGTGCAGAACGGGCCGTATTTAAAGCGGAAAACGCTTTAGAGTGAGGGTCGGCGTGCTTCCAGAATTGAAATTGAAAACGTTTTGGATCGGCCGCGCCGTGGCAGCCGGAAGTAGCGCAAGTTTCTACGCCAACGAATTTATGCGGTTCGATTTCTGCTCCTATTGCAGAAGAGAATTCAGCGGTGGAAGCATGTAAAATTACGCCCGCAGATAAGAGATAAGAAACGGCATTTCTCCTGCTGTGTTTGTTAAGGAATGTAAATATAAGAATGAAACGCAACATAAGCATTTACTTGCGCTAGGGGTAATTGATAAATGAATAGCCAGTTGATTGCAAATGAATCTCACTGAAATTGAACACACAATGCAAGCGGGTTTCGCCAGTGCCATAGGCTGGTTGTTTCTCGGTGGTCTGGGTGTTCATTTGGTGGTGCAAGTCATCGCGCAGATCCGCAGTCTCCACTGGAATCGCGAGCAGGAAGAATTGGCCCGCGAAAAACTTCGCTGGGAGATCAAGGCCGCCAGTGCCCAGTATGTCGAAGCGCAAAAGAGCCATACTGCCTGGAATGGCTGGCGCAAATTCAAGGTGGCGCAGAAACAGTATGAGTGCGCCGGAGTCTTCACATTTTTCCTCGTGCCCCATGACGGCAAACCGTTGCCGCCGTTCAAGCCGGGCCAGTACCTTACGTTTCAATTGAACATCCCCGGCCATGACAAGCCGGTGGTCCGTTGCTACTCCATTTCTGATTCGCCGTTTCACAACAATTATTACCGCGTTACCATCAAGCGCGAAGGTCCACCCAAGGACCGCCCTGATCTGCCGCCCGGTCTGGCCTCCAGTTACTTCGTCGATAAGCTTCGCGAGGGCGACATCCTCGACGTCAAAGCTCCTGCCGGTCATTTCTATCTCGAGCTGAACCAGCCGCAGCCGATCGTGCTGCTCTCCGGCGGTGTCGGTATCACCCCGATGTTGAGCATGATGAATGCCATCATCGAAAGCGGTTCTAAACGCGAAGTCTGGTTTTTCCATGGTGCTCGCAATCGCATGGAGCATATCCAGCGTTCTTACCTCATGGAGATCGCTGGCCAGTATGATAACATCCATATCCATGTCTGTTACAGCCAGCCGACTTCAGAAGATGTGGAGGGGAGAAATTTCCAGCACCATGGCCGCCTGACCATCGACTTGCTTAAGAAGCTGCTCCCCTCGAACAACTTTCAGTATTATCTCTGTGGTAACGGCGCTTTCATGCAAAGCCTGACCGAAGAGCTTGAAGCCTGGGGGGTGCCTGAGTCCGCCATCCATTTCGAAGCTTTCGGCCCGGCCTCTGTGAAGAAAAAGGCCGCCCCGGCACCGACCACGATGGTGCTGACTGGTCCGCAACCCCAGATCACCTTCGCCAAATCCGGCAAGGTGTTCGCTTGGGAGCCTGCGTTGCTCAATCTGCTGGATTTCGCCCGGGAAAAAGGCATCCGCCTTGACTCGGGTTGTTGTGCCGGCAGTTGTGGCAGCTGTCTCGTGGCCATCCAGTCCGGGTCTGTGGATTATTTGCAAGCACCGGATTCAGCCGTGGAGCAGGGCAGTTGCCTGACCTGTATCTGTCGCCCTAAAGGCGACGTTGTGATTGACGCCTGATGTTACAAACCTCCCATTTCGTGGTCGACCGGCCCAAGCGCTGGGACGCCGCGTTCGATCCTAATCTCTCCGATGGAGATGTGGAGCGGTTGCTCAGCTTGCCGCCGTTCAGCCATATGGACCCGGAGGCATTTCCCCGCCGCGTCCCGTTGAAGCAGATATTGAAGAATGACTGTCGCATCCTGCGTTTCTCGCGCGGCGAGTTGGTGGTGCGTGAAGGAGATTACGGAACCTCGGCTTTTTTGGTCCTGAACCGTTCTGTTAAAGTGGTGATTTCGCCGAACTTGCCGGCGGAGATACTCGGACGCCGCACCCACGAACGGAAAAACTGGTGGGAGGCTCTGTCTCAACTTTGGCAAAACCCTAAAGACTCTGAGGTGCGCCGCAAAGCCCAGTTGGCTGGCGATCGCCGCGTCGGGGCCAAAGCGGGCAAGGATGGTAAGCAAGTCCGCATCTTCTTGCAGGATGTGCCTAATATTTTGGACGAGCATCGCTCGGCGACCTTGGTTGCGGGCGACATCTTTGGTGAGATCGCGGCCCTCAGCCGTATGCCACGTACCAGCACGGTATTCGCGGAGTTTGATGGCACCGAGCTGCTGGAAATCCGGTGGCAAGGTATCCGCGATCTGATGCGTTTCGATAACGCCCTGCGGGAACACATTGAGCGGATCTATCGCGAGCGTACCCTGGCAACACATCTGCGGGAAATGCCCATCTTTCATCACCTGAACGATGAGCAATTGCAAAAAGTCATCGACCAGACCCAGTTCGCCACCTACGGCGATTATGAGTGGAGCGGTGATTACAAGCGCATGGCGCAATCCGGCACGTTATCTCCGGAGAAAGAGCCCGTCGTCGCGCAAGAAGGGGATTATCCCAATGGCGTCGTGCTTGTGCGGGCCGGGTTTGCTCGCTTGAGTCAGAAATATGGTAATGGACATCGCACCGTAAACTATCTGGGGGCTGGGCGAGATTATGGGCTGCGGGAGATCGCTCACAACTGGCGTAATAAGGATCGCACGGTCACCCTGCAGCATACTTTACGGGTTATCGGCTACACTCACTTGCTCATTGTCCCGACGATCGTGATGGAGCAGGTGGTCTTGCCGAGTGTGCCAGCCAATGAGATTCCACCAGACTTCCATCCGGATGAACTGGCCGGGCATGGTCAAGGCATGCCGCAATCTGATGCCGGGGCCAAGATGGGTGCCGAGCTGATGGAGTTTCTTACGGAGAATCGTTACTTCAATGGTACGGCCACCATGGTCATCGAGATGGACCGGTGTACGCGGTGCGATGATTGCGTACGCGCCTGTGCGGCCACGCATGAAAATAATCCGCGCTTTCTGCGACATGGTCCGATGAGCGGCAATGTGATGGTGGCCAATGCCTGCATGCATTGCGCAGATCCGGTGTGCATGATCGGCTGCCCGACCGGGGCCATCCATCGCACCAACATCGGTGGCGAGGTGGTCATCAATCAGGCGACGTGCATCGGATGTAATGCCTGCGCGAACAATTGTCCCTACGAAGCCATCCGCATGGTGGAGATACGGGATGAATCCGGGGCCTTCATGGTGGATCAAGATTTGCGCCCCATCTTGAAAGCCACCAAATGCGACCTCTGTGCAGAGCAGACGACTGGTCCCGCCTGTGAACGTGCCTGTCCGCATGGTGCGTTGCGGCGGGTGAACATGAACGATCTCGATCTCTTTGCCAAATGGCTCAAGCGGTAACCACATTTCATCGACGTCGGCAGACGAGCGTCAGATGGCTCCTGCTCATCGGGGGTGTTCTGCTCTTATTGTATTTTCTGCTCGAGTTCCGTTTTCCGCGGCTCACTTTCGTGTCGGGTTGGGTTTTGTTGGGGCTGATGTTACTGCTCACCGCCTACAATGGCCGGAAGAAACTGCCATTTCTGCCGGTGGCCAGTTCTGAAGGGTGGTTGCAGATACACATTTATGCGGGTTGGCTGGCGGCCCTGATCTTTTGTATGCATCTGCGCTTTCGGTTTCCCACCGGCATATTTGAATCGATCCTTGCTCTACTTTTCGTGCTGGTGACGTTGAGCGGAATCGGTGGCCTGTGGTTGAGCCGGACCTTGCCCCGTCGTCTGACCGCCTTGGGCGGAGAGGTCATCTTTGAGCGAATCCCGTTTGAGCGAAAAGCGCTGCGCGAAAAGGCAAGGGCGCTTGCGCTCGGTTCCGTCAATAAATCGAAGTCCACTACCATGGCGGACTATTACGCCAATGAGTTGGATAGTTTTTTTGCACGCCCCCGATATTTTCTGGAGCACTTGATGGATTCAGAGATCCAGTTCAATCGCTTGCTGCGCCGGACCACGGAGCTGAACCGGTTCTTGAGCGGAGATGAACGGGCTGACATGGAGGAGATCATCAAGCTTATCCGGGCGAAATTTCTTTTGGACCACCATTACAGCCTGCAGATGGCGCTCAAGCTCTGGCTGTTCATCCACATCCCGCTGACCTACGGGTTGCTGGTCTTCTCAGCTTTGCACGTGGCGCTGGTGTATGCCTTCAGCAGCGCTGCCGGATAAACGATGGATCGCGGAAATTCCAATCAAGACAACAAGAACTACGCCCGCCCGAACCAGAAATGGGAATGCGGTTGGACGTGTGATGGTTGGGCGTGCCGTGTAGGGCCCTCTGCCAAAGGCGAGTGCCGGGCGACGTTTGAGTGCCGCCCCATGCTGGAGCGCAAAGCGGGCGAGGAGAAAGGGCGCTGGCGTTGCACCCGTCCCGCTGAACATGGTGGTACCTGTGAGATCGGTCCTTCTCCCGATGGCAAGTGCTGCAAGCCTATCCCCAAATGCCAACCCAAGCGCAGCTTGCGGGCGAAACGGGCGTTGTTATGCCTACTGATGGTCACCTTCAGTTTCGGTCTGTTGCTGGTGTTGGGGGGAAGCAGCAAGCTGCGGTGGAAATTCCTTTCCCCGGGCAAACTTTCTACCGCGCATCAAAGCGAAGCCTTCCGGCTCATGGAAGCCGAGCATTTCGGTGCTGACAATAATGGTTGTGCTGGTTGCCATGGCGCGGCTCGTAGCGACAATCCCGGCTGGCTGGAACACGCACTGAATGCTTCGCCTTCACCGCTCAATATCAAGAAGGCGGTCCTGTTTGATCATCGATCTCTGACCAAGGTGGACGCCTCCTGTGCGACGTGTCACTCCGGCCATACGTTTCATCAGCCGAACCTAACCCATGATTATTCCTGTGCGGCCTGTCATATCGAGCATCGTGGCTCAGGGCGGCTCTCACCACCTCTGGATTTGCACTGTGTGGCGTGTCACGGGGATAAGCAGGATATGTTGGCGGCGGCTGAACTCGGGAAGAAACTATCGCCTGAAAAGTTTCAATTCCACCAAGAGGGGGTGTTGGCCAGCTTCATCCCGCCCCGACCAGAGGAGGGTTTTACACAAGTCATCCATGCCTTTCATAAGGATCATCCGGAATTTCAGGTGCATCGGGATCAGTTGAAAGATCCCAATCCTTTGCGGTTCAATCACGCCGTCCATTTTGGTCCCGGAATCCCCAAGCTGGATGGTCGCAATCTGGATTGTTCCAGCTGCCACAAACCGGATGCCTCAGGTGCCCGGTTCGCCCCGGTCAAATTTGAAGCGAATTGCCGCAGTTGTCATTCCCTGCAATTCGATCCCGCCAATCCGACCCTGCAATTGCCGCATGGGGACACGGATGCGGTCCGCGCCTTTCTGCGCAGTCTGCCCCTGCAATATGCCAATCTGGCCGCGCGTCAGGGGATGACGCGCAAGGAGGACCAGGATCGTTTTTCCCAGGAGCAACAGAAGGCCTTGAAGAAACTGTTCCCGACGGGCGAGGAATTGGAGCGCTCTGTCCTGATGACCGGTGATCGTGATCAAGCAGGCGGCGATGCAACGGGGCAACGCGGGTATTTTGTCGGCTGCATCTATTGCCACACGCCCGGAGTGACGGCTGCCGGTCTTCCGACGATGCAAAAGCCCGTCATTCCAGACCGCTGGATGACCCACGCGAAGTTTAATCATCAGCCCCACAGTTTTGTGGCTTGCACGGAATGTCATTCAGCCAAGACCAGCCGGTCCACGGCGGACATTCTCCTGCCGAAAAAGGATAACTGCATCTCCTGTCACAGCCCGAAAGGCGGGGTGCCCAATTCCTGTGTCACCTGCCATGGCTACCACAATACTCCGGGAAAACCATGAACGGCGCGAATCATCAGCGACGGTCAGAGGGCCGGATTGCGGGGGAATTTTACGAAGGGCAGCCGGGCGCCCCGGTGAATTGTGCGGTCGGCGCGGATGGCTTCAGGCGGCAGGAAGATGCCGTTGAGTGCAGCTGCTCCGGCCGCGGCCACGAGGTCATCTTGGTCCACCCCGTCACCGCTGACACCTACAGCACCGATCAGCACGCCGTTACGATAAAGCGGGATGCCACCCGGGAAGATGGTGATGCCGTTGGGCAGATTTCCGTTGGGCACTCCTGGAGTGGCGCCGGCATCCGTAGTGACCACGGCACCATTCAAAGGATTGGTGACATTCTTCGGGAACAGCGAGAAGCGCTCCTGCAAACCAAGAAAGATTCCCGCCGTGGTGCTGTTGATGCCGGGCGGGTAATGTTGCTCCGCCATAAACCCGACCGTGCGGGTGGAATAGGCGCGCGTGCCGCTGGAAAAGAACAGGGCGGTGCGGGCTTTTTGCACCGCCACATCCCAACTGAAACGTGTGGCATCCGGCGAGGTGCAGTAAGTGCCCAGCACAACGGGCGGCTGGCCATCGACATTGGGATTGTTCACCACGGTGATGAAGCATTGCATCTGGCTGCCACGGGGCAGACGGATACCAGCGCGCGTGGTACGAGCTTTTTCCGCCCCGGCGACAAGAATGGCCGTGACTTCCGGTGCTGTGAGGCGAGCCGTGCCGCCGGGCAGGGCGACAGCGGATGGATCAGCGATGATGGGTTGGCGCAATTCGCCGGTCGTGTTGCCAAGGCTGGCCGCCGGGAAAACCAGCGCCGGACTGGCGATCACAGGAAAAGCGGCGAAGTTCACGCCGATGCCACCCAGCGGAGTGACGGCCCCCAGACTCGTGCTCGATTCCACATAGGGCAGGCGGATGCCGTCAATGAACACGCCTGTGCCATGGATGTTACCAGCGGGGGCGAATCCTGTTTGACCGGCGAGCGCAACATCTTCATCGATGTCCGCCACAAGAACTGTTTGCGGTGTGATATCGGTAGGGCCATCGCCATCACCGGCGACACCGATGCCTCCGACCAGCAGACCATTGCTATACAGTGGAACGCCCCCGGCACTACCGGCCAAACCACCGGTGACTGGAGCCGGAACCGGCCCGCCGTTTGTGCCGCTGGCCAAGCCGGGAACAAAGGTGGAAGCGTCCTTGAAGCGATTCACATCCGAGAAGGGCAGGTTGGAAAAGTTCACGCCCACCAAAGGACCGGGTGGACGGTTCTGCACACCGGGCGGAAAATTCTGCTGCACAATGAAGCCAGCGGTGCGCGAGGTGAAGGCATGCTGGTCACTGCTAAGAAAGGCAGCGGTGCCTGCTTTGGAAATGGCGTTCGCCACGAGGTTGGTGAAATCCGCCCTCGCGGGTGTTGTGCCGTTCACGCTCCACACTCCCAACACGTAACCCTCGCGGTCCGCCACGGCGATCACGCTGTTTGGAGAGATCTGCGCGGCCCGGGTCACCGCTTGGGCCAGCACTGTTTGCACTTCAGCCAAGGTCATGGCCGCCTGACTGGTGGCCGCCAGGGCGAAGCATCCGAGAATGGTTGGAAACAGCAGCTTTCGAAACATGAGAATGCCTGTTGGCTGAAGCATATTAGTTGCCGTTCTCAAATTCGGCAAGCGCTGCCGTTGGGGAGGAGGCTGTTTGCATGAGTCGCCGCTCGCCCATCTGCAAACACATGCGCGTTTGTGTGACGCTCGCCGGTTTCATGGCCGGTTGGGGGGCATTAGCTGCTGATAAACCAGCTGCTGCACCGTGGCTGCAATCGGCTACTAACCAGTTCACTGGCAAAGTATCGCCTTACCGTGAACTCATCGTCACGCCGCCGGCCTTGTCACCGGATGAGTTCTCGCCTGACCCGATCTGGGTGCCGGCCTTTCCCGCTTCGACCCTTTATCGCGATCGACCGGCCTTCATTCCGCGCATTGACCTTACGCCTATACCGCCGCTGTCGCCGGAAAAATTCAATCCCGATCCAGGGGCGAACCCCCTTGAGCTGCCTCTGGTTCCCGCTGAAGGACCATTGCGACCGGTGATCACGGAGACCGGCCCGCCTGCTCCTCAAGCGCCACCGCAGTTCAATCCCGATCCGGGCGGAGGGAGTCCAGTCCCGTCCGAGCCTTATTTTCGAAAAGACCCTCGTTTTCCGGCTCTGTTCGGTGAGGAACCCGTTCCCTCCGAACTCGCTTTGCCCCGTGAACCGGTTCGCTTGTTCGAGCTGTTGCCTTTCATTCCACCCACGGTGTTTGGCTGGGAACCGTTGACGGATGCTTTTCGTCTGCCGCGTTCGCCGGTTCGCACGGTGACCCTAGAGCGCAAGGAAGATCTATCCGTGCCGTATGGTGAGGAACCCATACCCAAAGAATTGCAACTGCCCCGCGGTGACCTCTGGCGGAATCTGCCAACGCATCCGCATTTTTCCAGCAACGGCCTGCGGCATGATCCGGCAGTGGCGATCCCGCCCAATACGGAAGTCAGAGAGAACCGCTGGCGGGTGCCGTTCTCTCCTTGGCGTCGCTACACCAGTGGCGATATCGAGACGCCTTTTCAGAATGAGCGTCCTTACCTCTGGCATCCTTATCGTCAGAGTTATCTGAAAGGGGATTCACCCATCATCGGCCAAGATATCTTCATGAACCTCACAGCTTCCACGCTGACGGAAGTGGAGGCGCGACGCATCCCGGTGCCGAGCGGTATCAGTGCGGCCTTGCCCGGGTCCTCTGAGTTTTTCGGTCGGGGTGAACAGGTTTCCATCCAGAACAACATCGCTTTCTCCGTGGACCTGTTTAAAGGGGAGACGGTGTTCCGGCCGGTGGAATGGTTGGTGCGGTTGCAACCGGTCTTCAACATCAATCACGTTTACACCAAAGAGACCGGCGTGGTGTCCCCCGACGTGCGAGGGCAATTGGCTGGTGGTCCGGGCAATAACCAGCCGCCGCCAAACAATGGTGGGGTGGTGAATCCGGGTGACATCGATGCCATCCTAAATGGGCAGGTCGTGAATGGGGGCAACCTGACGGGCGAACAGAACACGGTCCGCACGCGCGATCACTGGGCTCTGCAGGAGGCATTCGCCGAGATCCATATCAGTGACCTTTCTGATAATTACGATTTCATCGCGTTCCGTGGCGGCAACCAGACCTTCATCAGTGATTTTCGCGGACTGATCTTCAATGACACGAACCTTGGCTTCCGCCTGTTCGGCAATGCGTGGAACAACCGCCTCCAGTATAATGCCGTCGGGTTCGATATGCGGGAGAAAGACACGAACTCGGAGCTGAACACCTTCGATGCGCGGAACCAGCAGGTCGTTATCGCCAATCTCTACTGGCAGGATTTCATCGTGAAGGGCTACACCGCCCAGGTCAGCTTTCATGCAAATCTCGATCAGCTGGATACGCACTATGACCGCAACGGGAACATCGTGAGGCCGGCACCGCTGGGTTCGGTGCGACCGCATGATGTGAATGCCTACTATGTCGGCTGGGCTGGCGATGGACACATTGGTCGCTGGAATGTGTCGCACGCCCTTTATTATGCT
>JAURFH010000157.1 GCA_030834415.1 Verrucomicrobiota bacterium
TTTGTCCGGCGGGCTTTTTTGGACATCATCGGCGTGGTGCCGCCGGCCTTGGAGGCGCATCAGTTCCTGAATGATAACAGACCCGACCGGCGGGCGAGGTTGATCGATGCCTTGCTGGCCCGGTCTGAGGACTATGCAGATCACTGGGCGACGTTCTGGGAGGACATCATCGCCAGCTCGGATACTAACATCCGGGGTGGGATGCTGACACGCGGCAATTATCGGCAGTGGATTTTGAATAGCCTGCAGAGAAACAAACCTTACGACCTGATGGTGGCGGAGTTGATCGATTCCACGCTGCCTGGGGCACGCAAGGTCGCAGAACAACGGTCTTTTGATGATACTTTCAAGGTGGCTTACGTGCGGAACGACACGCCGGTAGTAACTATGGAGACCGCGGCGAATGTGGGACAAGTCTTCATGGGCACGAGCATGAAGTGCGCGACCTGCCATAGTCATTTTGAGAATCCAGAATGGCCGCAGGCACGGTTCATCGCTTTCGCGAGCATCTTTGCCGAGCGAGACATGGAACTGGTGCGCTGCGAGAAGCGCACGGGCACTTTTGTCGCCCCAGCATTTCCGTTTGAGATACCTGCAGCCCCTAAGCAAATGCCGGTGGCCCTTGAGGAGCGGATGCGTCGTACGGCACAACTGGTGACCGATCCGCTGAATCCAAGGATGGCGCAGACTTTTGTGAACCGGCTTTGGAAACGGTTTGTCGGACTCGGATTGGTGGAGCCGGTGGATGAGTTCCGGTCGGACCGCCAAGCCAGTCACCCGGAATTGCTGGCATGGCTGGCGCAGGAATTCATGCGGTCCGGTTATGATATCAAGCATGTGCTGCGGTTAGTGATGAACAGCCGCACCTATCAACTTGCCTACAACAAGGGTTTGGCGGATGCCTTTGACCCGAATCAGTCCGAAGCACCGCGTTATTTCCGCTCACCCCAATTACGGCGGATGAGTGCGGAGCAATTACTGGACAGTCTGCAGGTGGTGGGTACGCAAAAGATCAATTCGGCGCGGCGGCTTATGTATCGGCGAGAAGCTACTGTGCTATCCCAAGTATTGGGGCGGCCAGCCGCCCGAAGCGAAGTGATCACGGACCGTTCGGAGGAGATGGCGACCATCCAATTCCTCGAGATGCTGAACGGGCCGGAGTATCAGGCGCATATCTACCGGGCGCCTTTGTTGGACCTGCTGTCGGCGGAGAATAATGCCAAGGTGGCGGTGGAGTCGCTCTACCTGGCAGCGCTAAACCGGCCACCCAGTGCTGCGGAAAGTCAGCCGCTCAGTTTGTGGCTGCAACCCGCTTTGCAGCAGACCGCCGGGACCAAGTTGCCTATGGATGAGTTGGTTTTGTTCGATGATGAAGTGCCGTCGATTTTCACGACTCTCAACGCAACGAATTACGCCCCTTGGAGCTGGGGCAGTAAGGGCGAGCAGCCGGTGTTTGCCGGGAAGTTATCAATCCGTACGAACAACAAGGACAAGGGCAAGGTGCAGTGGCAGGGGGTGGAGTTTCCATCGGATCTGGTCACGGTGAACATGAATGAAAGCGCCTTTCTCATGGTCTATGTCGATCCCAAGAATCCACCGACCTCGCTTTGGTTGCGTATCCAGCAGGGCGATGTGGATCATCAGGTGGTGTGGACCAGCGTGCCGGTGACCAAGCCCGCCGATCCCTTGCTGATCATGGTCTATGGTGGAGAGTTGCCGCCTGCAGGTGGTTGGGTGAAATTGGAGATACCGTTTACCAAGCTGCAATTGCTCAACGGTCCCATTCGCACGCTTTCATTCGGTTCCCTAGGTGGCACGGCTTACTGGGACAAGCTCGGACTGGTGCGCTCCGGGCGCTCTCCACGGGTGCAACCATTGGGGGATATCTTGTGGGCTTTGGAAACGGGACCGGAATTTCAATTTATCCGATGAAGGGCCAGCTTACACGTCGTCAATTTCTGAATCGCTCAACAGCGGCGCTGGGAGCCTTTGCCGTGACGGAGACGTTGGATCGATTGCAAGCGGCTGTGTCGCCCGAAGCCAAGGCTGATAGCGTCATCTTCATCTGGTTGCCGGGCGGTGTCTCGCAGATGGAGACGTGGGATCCCAAGCCCTTCACGCCTTACCGGCAAGGGATGCGTGGCAATAAGCTTTTCTCTACGTGTGAATCCATCCCGACTTCGGCGGATGGTCTACGCATCGGTGCGGGCATGCCACATCTCGCGCAACAGATGCATCACGCTACGGTCATCCGTAGCATCGCGAACGAGGCGAAGTTCGGTGCGCTGCATCTCAAGGCGCAGTATTACATGATGACCGGTTACGTGCCGCCTTCGGGAGTGCGTGCACCCAGTATGGGCTCGGTGATCTCGCGCTTGAAAGGGCGGCGGCATGCGCAGGTGCCGGGCTACATCTATATCGGGCGCGACATCGATACGAACGATGTCGAGAAGCAGTTCGTCAGTGAATTCATCGGGCCGGGTTTTTACGGGGTGAATTATTCGCCCTTCATGATCGCTGATCCAAGCCGTGGCCTGGCGACGTTAAATGCATTGCCAGGCCTGCCTTTTTCCCGGATCGATGAGCGACTGGAATTGTGGCGGACCATCGCGAAGAACGGTCCGGCCCAGTTGCGTGAATCGCCCCGTGCGGCGGAGTTCCAAAAGCAGATGGACGAGGCGCGGGCACTGATGGATTCACCGGTGAAGCAGGCCTTTGATTACGTCAAGGAGGAGAAGCCGGAGACCTTGGCCGCGTATGAGCCGGAGATCACGCAGGACCAGTTGCTGGATAAGAATTATTACCATGGTAAACGGTTTGCCCACGGTTTGTTGCTGGCGCGGCGGTTGGTGGAGACAGGGGCACGCTTTGTGCAGGTGGAGTATCAGTATGGCCCCTTCCTAGGTTTCGACATCCACGCGAACGGCGCGAAACGCATGGTGGAGATGAAACAACAGGTGGATCGACCCATCGCGCAATTGATCAAGGATCTGGATCAGCGTGGTTTGCTCAAGCGAACGCTCGTGGTCGTGGCGTCGGAGTTCGGGCGAACTATCGCCAGTGCTCCTTCAGCTGGTGTGGAGCCAGAGGGCTTTGCCGAGAAACATACCGGGGAGAAATTGATCATCGAGAACGAGGAGATGTACGGCCTGCACGGGCATTTCAGCAGCACCAATGCGATGTTGCTGTTCGGGGGCGGGTTCAAAGGCGGGTATGTGTATGGCAGGACGGCGGCGGAGCATCCCATGGTGCCGATCGAGAACGCGGTGCGACTGGAAGATGTGCACGCGACGATCTATCAGGCGCTGGGCATCGCCCCGGACACGAACTTTGTCACGGAGGGGCGACCCTTCTATGTGACCCGGGATGGCAAGGGGAAACCGGTGACGGCGCTCTACGCTTGATTTTAGTTCATCAGCCTGCTTTGGGCTTTGAACTTTTGGCGGCCTGCCTCTAGCCTTCGGTCCGCGTGTCCCGCATGTTGAAATCTTCCGGCGCCATGAGCGCCGCCACGTTCATCAGCCGTATCCTCGGCATGGTGCGGGAGATGGTCTATGCGCGCTTCATGGGCGATAGCTGGGTGGCCGGTGCGTTCATGCTGGCCTTTACCATCCCGAACCTTTTCCGCCGTTTGTTGGGCGAGGGGGCGTTGACGGCGGCTTTCATCCCCATCTTCAAAGACAAGGAAAAGAACGCCGGTGAAAAGGAGATGTGGCGGGCGGCGAATGCGGTCATCTCCGGACTGGTGCTCGCGTCAGCGGTGATCGTGCTGCTGGTGCTGGCGGGACTGACGCTCACGCTGAAGTTCGGCTACTTCGAGAAAGACACGCTGCTCATGCTGGAGCTGCTTCGCGTGATGTTCCCCTACATGCTGCTGGTGTGCCTGGCCGCCGTCTTCATGGCCATGTTAAATGCGCGTGGGCATTTCTTCATCCCGGCATTGGGGGCGACATTGCTGAATATAGTGATGATCGGGGCGGTGTTCTGGCTGGCACCGCAGTTTGGGGAAAAACTGGAAGTGCAGATCTTCGCGCTGGCCATCGGCGTGCTCATAGCGGGATTGGCACAAGCCGGATTCCAGCTCCCGACGCTGTGGAAGGAAGGATATAGATTTCAATGGGTTTCGCCTTTCCAGAACGAAACGGTGCGTGCCGTTGTCACGCGGATGATTCCCGGCACGGTGGGTGTGGCCGCTTTCCAGATCAACGTGCTCGTCACACAAGGTATCGCCTTTGCGTTGGATCCGACGATCAATGCTTCGTTCGGTTATGCCATCCGGCTGATGGAATTGCCGCAAGGGATGTTCGGCATCGCTCTGGCCACCTTCTTGTTGCCGACCTTGTCCGGATTGGCGGCCGAAAAGAAATACGACGAATTCAGCGGCACTTTGGACAAAGGTATGCAGCATCTGCTGTTTGTGAATCTGCCCGCGTCCATCCTGCTGGTGCTGTTGGCCGAGCCGATTGTGCGATTGCTATTCGAGCGCGGTGAGTTCGGTCCGGATTCGACCCAGCGAGCCACTTTGGCGCTGGCATTCCTAGCTCCAGGGCTGGTGGCTTACTCCATGGTCAACATCTTGGCCCGCGCATTTTTCGCGCTGGGGGATACCAAGACGCCGATGAAGGTCAGTGTCTTCTGTCTGGTGATGAACCTGCTGCTCACAGTGGCATTTGTCTTCCCCATGCAACAAGCTGGTTTGGGATTGGCCAACACCATCAGCTCATGGATTAACGTCTGGTTGCTCCACCGCGCACTGAAGAAAAAGCTGAACGCGTTGGATTTGGCGGAATTCCATCGCAGTGCGGGGCCGACTGCACTGGCGGCTTTCATTGCTTGTGCGGCTGCTTACGGAGTGTGGTGGTTGTGGAATGCACGGCTTGGCCATACGACAAACTGGTTGCGCATCGGTGAGGTATTTGTGCCTTTGCTGACTTCTATTGTGGTCTATTGGACGGTGGCGCTACCGATGAAAATAGCCTCAGCGCATGAGATGATTGATCTGATTCGGCGCAAAAAGAAAACGGGTCCGGTAGCCTGAGCTGACAATACGATCGCTCAGCGTGCGATTGACTTCAAAACACCCCGGCCATCCGCGCCTAACTCCGTCCAGAAAATGCAGAACCCATCGACCGTTCCGATGATGCGGGGATAGGCAGCACTCGCGCCTGCTACTGTGATGCGTGCAGGCTTGCTCCATTGTTCGCCGCCATCGGTGCTCTTGGCGAAAACGATCGCCGTCTCGCCGTCATCGCTCTCTTCCCACACCATCGCGACGCCTTTCATGCCGGCAGCGATGTCTGGCCGACGCGCGGAGCTGCTGCCCAATCTCTGAGGCTTGCTCCATGAGCGGCCGTTGTTGCGGGAAGCGAGATGATACGTGCCGGATTTTTCGGCCATGCCTGTCCACACGACCGCATGGAGTGATGCCGTTTTTCCATTGGGTTCCACTGCGAGTCCGCCGCCGACATGCGGACAGCCATTGAAATCCCAGGCGAACTTACCGACGGTGCTTGGCTTGCTCCATTTGCTCCCGCCATTGGGTGAGGCGAAGAGCGCCATGTCGCGCGGCTTCTTATCGCGAAAGAGCACCAACGGACCTTTCGGGCCGGCGGCCAGTTTGTTCCAGCAGCATTCGCAAGTATCCGTCTTCAGCGTCTGGTTCTTCTCCCAGCTTTTGCCACCATCGATGCTGCGGGCGTAACGTAACCCTTGTCGCCCATCACGACTGTCCAACCACGCGATGTGAAACGCGCCGGAGTCATCGGCGCAGATGTCTGAGAAACTGTGGCCGGTGGTGAGACCATCATCGGCCGGGTTAGGCCCGGGCCACCAGGTCTTGCCGCCGTCTTGCGAGATCGCCGTGGCCATTGGGCCACTGTCGAAGAGGCCGGTGCCTTTCGTCATCCACACACAGACGAGCTTGTTACCGCTCGCCGCGATCTGGGCATCCATGCCGCGATGCGGTGAACTTGGAGCCGTTGTGCCGACATCCGCCCGCACGGGAGCGCTCCAAGTTTGCCCGCCATCCGTCGTGCGCTGATATATAAGCGCCGGCTTGCCGTCTGTCTGATAATCCGCCGTGAGCAGATGGATCACGCCGCCATCTGCATACACATCCAGGCTGTGGATGCCGAGGCGCTGGACGGTATGGCCATGCTCTGCACCTTGTATGTAAAAGGGCAGCATTACACCGGACGCGATCACAGCGATCAACCGTTTCAGGAAATCAGTATTCATATGGCTCGCTATTTTCGTTGGAGAGAAGATGCCGGAGCCGAGGGGGTAATCCAGTTTGAAACCATGAAGCTCATCATTGCTTTGGCTTGCTGGCGATCAACCCCGGCATCTTCAAATCATCCATGACATTTCCTTACCACCGCCACTCCAGGCCGGCGTAAACTGACGGGCCGTCGCCGGGTAGGAACTGCGCCTGATTACCTGCGATCACACGGGTGATCACGCCAGTCGTCGCGGCGTAAACTTCGTCCGTCAGATTGCGACCCTCGATGAACACCGAAACACCTTTCTTCGTGCGGTAACCGGCCTTCATACCCAGCAAGACGTAGGAATTCGCCGAGAGCTGGTTCGCCATATCCACGTAGTAACGTGCCGGGGAGAACTCCACGTTCGGGCCGAAGTAGAATCCGCACGGATGCGTGTAAACCATTTCGCTCCGCAGATAATGCTTGGGAATTCCTGGCAGATCGTTATCGCCGAACGAGCCGTCATCCTGGAAACGGAAGTCATTCCACGCATATGTCGTAGTCCAGTTCACCGCGTCCTGTTCGCAGAAAACCTCGCTGCTTGTCGTGAGGTTCTTGAAGAGCCGCACCGTTTCCTTTAGCTCGATGCCCTGATGCACCGTCGTGCTGGCGTTGATGGTGGAGAAGACTGCCGGAGCCGTTTCGAAGCTCAGCAACTCGTTATCCAGCACCGCGTAGTAGTAGGAGAGATCCCACGAGAACCAGTCGCGCTCGCCGCGCGTGCCCAGCTCGAAGGTCCAGCCCGTCTGCGGATCACGATACACCAACGCACCGGCGATCACGCCCAGCTCGCTCATCGTGGGTGGCTCGAAGCTCCGGCTTACGTTGCCGTAGAATTGCCACGCGGGCTGGTAATCATAGATCACGCCGACCTTCGGGCTCACGCCCCAGTAATCGTATTCGAAATCCGGCGGCGCACCAGGTCCGGTGAACGTGTTGTCGAACTTCCGACGCGATTGCGTCACTTGCAAGCCGCCGAGCAGCGACCACTTCTCCTTCAGCCAATGCTGGTTCTCCACATACGCCGCGAGATTGTGCGAGGTCTGCGTGGATTCCGCCGCCAAGGCCGTGGGTTTGCCCGCGACGTTCAAGTAGTTGGCGTTCTCCAACTGGCCGAATGTGGGGCTGAAGCCCACCGTCAACTGGTTCGGACGCCCGAAGAGATCGGACGTATTACGATAGCGGATGTCGATACCCGCATCGTTCGAGTTCTGGTCGATCACCTGGAAGATGGGGTGATGCAGATCTTTGTGGGACCAGAACACGCTCACATCGAACTGGTTGTTCTCGTGCTGCCATGTCGTCTTGCTGGCGCCGCGCACCAGTTCGTAATTACGTTGTTGATTACCCGCGATGTTACCTGCATTCGCCTGCTCCTGATCGCTCTCCAGCTGTGCCTTCGTCAGATTGCCGGGCAGTTCGGAGAAGGACTGCACGTAGGTGAAGTAGGCGCGCGTCGCTACGTTCTCGTTGAAGCGATGCCCCACGTTGCTGAAGATGCGGCTGGAGTTCTGCCGCGAATGCTCGCGGAAACCATCCAGTGCGGAGTAGGTGTAGCTCGCGTAGTAATCGTTTCCGTTTTCCGCCATGCCGGAGCTGGCGTGTGCCTTCAGGTAACCGAAGCTGCCGGCCTCGAACCGCAGACGCACCTTGTCCGCGTCGTAGCCCGTCGGCGAGATGTAGTTGATCGCGCCGCCGAGCGTCGTCGCGCCATAGCGCAACGCGTTCGCGCCGCGCAACACATCCACATAGCTCACCGCCAGCGGCTCCACCGCCTGCATGTCGAAGGCCCCATCCGCCAAGTTCAGCGGGATACCATCCTGCAACAGCATCAGGCCGCGCCCATGAAAGGTGCGCTGGAGGCCGGAGCCACGGATGGAGATACGTGCCTCGTCTGATCCGAACCGTGGCTGGGTGAAGACGCCGGGTGAATAATCCAGCACATCCTTGAGGGTCGAGGCGCGACCGGTCAGGTACGCCTCGGCGGAGATCACGTCCGCGCCGCCCGCCACCCGCGCGGCCTCGGCCTTCGCGGCCTCGATGCTTGGGACCGTGAGGGCGGGGGATTCCACCTTGTCCGCCTCGATGACGACGGTGGGGAGTTTGGTCGGGGCATTCGTGACCCCGTTGCTCTGCGCATTGGCCGCCATGATGGAGGCCACCAGGCTGGCCGTGCTGCCGGCCGCCATCATCCACTGCTGTCTCTTACTGCGATAGTTGTTCTTTTTCATACTGCTTTCAGGTGCAGACGCTGTGCGTCTGCGGATACAAAAACTGCGTTCTATTGACTGACTAAGGTTAAGTAAGTAGGGCGGGCGAAGTTCCGGGCTGCTCGGGCTTTCTTGCGCCTCCGGTTTGGCTCCACGACACACGTTGTGCGCGGAGTTTAGGGTAAGGAGGACACGATCGGCCCTGATTCAGCCTGTTGGGGAAGTTCCGCCCGCCCATTCACACACACCGGCAAACTCATCATTTGCCGCATCGCTCCGGGGTGATGTTTTCTGGCTGGATATCAAGCAGCCGGAGACGTCCCGCGCGACGCATGTACGGAATCAGGGTGGGGAAGAACTAGGCCGCCCGGGGAGGGGGCGGGGTGGGCGGTTCACTGAAGGAACGCCACGGGAAAGTCTCGGCAAACTCCGTATGATACGCCATCGGCACGCTGAGCCATTCGCTGGCGGTGGAGCCGATGAGCTCCAGCTTGTGCTTCTGCACCGTCTTGGATTGCTGCTGCTCCTTCTGCTTCCCTTCATCCACGAGTTTGCAGAGTTTGCAGGCGTGTTTGCCGTCGAAGGTCTTCTCCAGCGCCTCGCCGATGGAGGCGTCCTGCGCGTAAGAGACCGTCATGTTCACCCAGGCGACGACCTGCAGCAGCGACCAATGCGCGCCGAGCGAAAACGCCAGCGCCAGCGCCACCAAGATCTTGCCACTACGGGTAAACACGATGACGGCACTGTAGAACTTTCCCCACCGCCGTCAAGCCGGTTGCGGCGGGTTGCACCCGCAGGCCCCCTTTCACTCAACCCTCAACCACTTTCCCTCTCAACAATTTCCCCCTCAACTCTCAACCTATTCAACTGTCAAAGATCATGCCCCATTCATGACCTGATTCTTAGCCATGCGTTAGCCTTCCATCGGCTCTATCGGCTCCATCGGCACAAAATTTCACAAAAACGATTTATTTACGCCTTGGGGTAAGCCGATGACTGGTGCTGGGGGGGGCTCAAGGTTTGGATTACCGGAACGCCTCCGCTGAGGGCCAAAGGCCCATCCTCATAGCAGCATGGAGCAACGCCCCATGAACCGGCCATCATTCGAAGCAAGCACTGAAAGTGCGATTCATCCCTTTCCCCGGCGCGGATACCTTGCCTGAAACGGGCTTTCAGCCCTTCAGGTTTCATCGGGACCAGATGCCTGGGTCGTTGACCCAAGCTGATAGGAACCGCGCCCTCGGCGCTTGCGGGGTGTTATTGCTTCCACTCAACTCTCAACCACTCCCACTCAACAGTTTCAACTGTCAAAGATCATGCCCCATTCATGACATGATTCTTCTGGCTGCGGTAACCTTGCGTTCCAATACGTTCCACTACGTTCACACAAAATTTCACAAAAAACGTTTTTAGCGTGAGTTCTTCTTCGAATGGCTTGCACCACGGTCTGATTTTGTGGCAATCAAAGCGCACGGGAGGAAGTGATTCCATGATTACCGGACTTATCATACAGGTGGCGGTTATTTTGTTGCCCGTTTGCGCCTTTTTGGGTGC
>JAURFH010000158.1 GCA_030834415.1 Verrucomicrobiota bacterium
TCCAGTGTCTGTCCCATGGAACAATCGCCTGCCCCCAGATCCAGCACACTCATCGATTCGCATTGGGTCGCGCCCAAGGTGGCCGGTATCAATCTTTGGAACGGTTCAGCGAAACGGAAGATGCGGTTAACCCGGGCCAACTGCTCGTAATCATCCCGCACAATCTCAAGCGTACGCCCCGGCAAATCCAGATTCTCTGGCACAGTGGCGCGTTGCTTAAGTAACATGCACCTTCCCTAGGGTATCCCGCCGCCGCACTCAAGCCTAAGCGGACGCAAAAACCATCTTCTTTGAGAGTTGTCACCCTGTCTGCAAATCCGTAATCATTACCCCACACGAAAGCCCTACTATCATGAAATGTCTCCGCACACTTTGGCTGGCCCTCTTTTTGGGCCTGATTGTGACCTCAGCCACCGCTGGTGATTGGGTCGTTTACGAAGGACAAAATGGTCCTGGCAAGGGCAAGCACATCGTGTTCCTCTCCGGCGATGAAGAGTATCGCTCCGAAGAAGGGCTGCCCATGCTGGCTAAAATCCTTGCTATGCGTCACGGATTCAAATGCACCGTCCTGTTCTCCCTCAATCCCGCAGGCGAGATCGACCCCAACGCCCAACGCAACATCCCCGGTCTCGAAACCCTCAAGACAGCCGACCTTGTGATTATGCTCTGGCGCTTCCGCGAGCTACCGGATGACCAGATGAAGTATTTCGTGGATTACTATCTCAACGGCAAGCCGATCATCGCCCTGCGCACCAGCACGCACGCCTTCAACTACGGCAAAGACAGCCAGAGCATCTACAAGCACTACGCCTACAACAGCAGCACCTGGAAGGGCGGCTTCGGCAAGCAAGTGCTCGGCGAGACCTGGGTGGCCCATCATGGCGCTCACAAACGGGAGGCTACCCGTGGTATCATCGAACCATCTGCAAAGGATAACCCCATTCTCAAAGGCGTGACTGACATCTTTGGCGATTCGGATGTCTATACAGCCAATCCTCCAGCTGATGCAGATATCTTGGTTCGCGGCCAGGTCTTGGTCGGCATGAAACCAACCGATCCCCCCGTGGAAGGCAAACAGAAGCCGACCGACAAATTCGAAAAGAACAACCCACTTCAGCCCGTCGTCTGGACTCGCTCCTACAAGAATGAAGCTGGCAAGACCAACAAGATTCTGACCACCACCATGGGTGCCGCGACTGATCTCCAGAACGAGGGATTGCGCCGATTGCTGGTCAATGCCGCCTATTGGGCCGTAGGCATGGAAAAGAAAATCCCGGCCAAAGCCGATGTCACCTATGTCGGTGAGTATCATCCGACTTTCTACGGCTTCAACGGCGGCAAGAAGGGTGTGAAACCCGCCGACCATGAGCTTAAGTAAACTGATGAAAGTTTACTCCGTTCAGTTGAACACGGTTTGGGAAAACAAACCGGCCACTTACGAGCGTACCAACAAACTGGTCCTCGAAGCCGCCCCTATTCCCGGATCTCTCATAGTTCTACCGGAGACTTTCTCTACCGGCTTCAGCACGAACTTGGCAGCAACCGCCCAAGGGCCGTCCTTGGAAGACGAAACCTTCCTTTCCGCCTTAGCTGTCAAAACCAAATGCACGGTAATGGCCGGTATCGTTTCCCGAGTGAACGAACGGCAAGGCCGCAATGAATCCATCACCTTTGGTCCTGACGGCAAACTTGTTGCGCGTTATGGCAAGATTCATCCCTTCAGCATGGGGGGTGAGACAGAGGTTCACCAATCCGGCACGGAGATTGTCACGTTTGGTTTGAACGGATTCACCGTGGCCCCGTTCGTCTGTTATGACCTGCGTTTCCCGGAGATATTTCGCTGCGCAGTTGATAAGGGCGCAAACTTCTTCGTGGTGATCGCCAACTGGCCCGTTAAACGCGACCAACATTGGCTCACACTCCTGCAAGCTCGGGCCATCGAAAACCTGGCTTATGTCGTGGGTGTGAACCGTTGCGGCAAAGATCCGGATTTCTTTTACTCCGGACGCAGTGTCGTCGTGGATCCGCACGGGGTAATCATTTCTGATGCCGGCAGCGATGAGCATGTGATCACCACTGAAATCGATCTGGATACGGTGGAGAACTGGCGGCACGACTTCCCCCCGTTGCGTGATCGTCATTGGAAATAGTCGCTCGCCGTTAGGCGTTCCAAGGCAAGCGATCCAGGTCCACATTGCCTCCGGACAAAATCAGCCCCACTCGTTTCCCGGCCAGTTCCTCCTTGTGAGCCATCACCGCTGCCAGCGGCACCGCTCCCGAAGGCTCCACTACCAGCTTCATACGTTCCCAGAACAACCGCATAGCCCGGACGATATCTTCCTCATTAACCGTAAGGATTTTGGCGACATGCTTTTGGATCACTGCAAAAGTGAGATCTCCCAAGGACGTGCGCAACCCATCAGCAATCGTGGTGGTGCTTTGCACCGGCATTATCTGACCGCTCTGAAGAGACTGGAACGCATCGCTCGCCATCAGCGGCTCCGCACCCCACGTTTTTATCTCAGGACGTAACGCACTCACAGTCAGAGCCGTACCACTGAGCAATCCACCTCCACCGACCGGGGCCATCACAATATTCAACTCAGGCACTTCCTCCAATAACTCCAATGCAGCCGTCCCCTGCCCGGCGATGATTTGCGGATGGTTATAAGGCGGAATATAGACGGCACCAGTTTCCTGCAGCACCCGGGCCAATGTCTCCTCGCGGCTGGCCACTGTGGGAGCACAAGTGACAATCTTACCTCCATATGCAGATACGGCGCGAAGTTTAACCGCCGAGGAATTTTCCGGCATAACCACGTGTACCGGTGTACCTCGCCATCTTGCTGCGAGTGACAAGGCTGCTCCATGATTTCCTGAAGAATGTGTGGCTACTCCCCGTTTTGCCTCTGCTTCATCCAACTGAAAAACCGCATTGGTTGCGCCACGTGCTTTGAATGCGCCCGTTTTCTGGAAGTTCTCACATTTGAACCACAGATGCGCTGCAACCAGCTCGTTCAATGAGCTACTGGTCAGAACCGGCGTCCGGTGCAACCAAGGTTTGATGCGTGCCGCTGCCTCATGGATATCATCGATGGTAGGCAGCGGCATATCGGCGTGATTTATTTCAGTGAGACAGCGCTGAGAAACTTATTATCACGAACAAAGAGCACTCCATCTGCTAGCGCCGGACTGGTCCAGTTATTGCCGCAGACCTGCGTGCGTGAGATCTCACGATATTCCTTGGGATCCGTCGCAAATTGGATCAAAGCGCCCATATCTGTTAGCATGACGATGCTCTTTCCGGCTACCAGCATACCGGCATAGGCCTTTCCGGCAGCACTACTGATCAAGCCGTCCTTCGACCACGCAATCTCTCCATTCTTGGTATTGAGGCAGACGATGTTCTTCGTCGGCCCGACTCCATAGAGATACTCGCCCACAGCCACAGGACAGGCAAAGTTGATGGTCGCATTTTTGTTCAGCCAGGCCTGCTCAGCTTTGAACCCATTGCCCTCCTTGCTGATACTTATGCCGAAAACACCGTGCATATGGGATGAGACCATCACAATGTCTCCCACGACCACTGGTGTAGTGACATGCCGCGCAAACTTTGTCTCGATCGGGAAACGCCAAAGCAGCTTTCCATTCGCAGGATTCAGCCCGACGACGCCATGTGCCGTAAAGAACACCGCATGCTCCGCTCCGGCGATTTTGCCGAGATGTGTACCGGCATAGCCCGCCTGGTCATTCTCCGAGCGCCAGTTCTCCTTGCCACTAACTTGCTTCAGAGAGACAAAGCTGGCTCCGTTTGTTCCACCAGCTTGCAAGATGATGTCCTTACCATAGAGCAACGGCGAACCGTTGTTACCGTGACGGCTCGCGCCGTTGGCCAGAAAATCCTTGGTCTCGCCATAGAAAAGCGCACCGTAATCCTCGACAAAGTTCTTTTTCCAAAGCAACTTGCCATCCTTTACATTCACACAATGGAACTCACCGCGGCACGAGGTGGCATAGATGCGATCACCCGAGACTGTAGGTGTACTACGCGGACCTTTGCCTTGGGCGTCACCATAGGCTTTATCCAAAGTATGCTTCCATAGATCCTTGCCGGTGGCGGCATCGAAAGCACGCAATACCTCCTTATCTATCGCTTGCTCGAGAATGAAGACTCGTCCATCGGCAGCCACAGGCGAGCCTACGCCCTCTCCCAAAGGAGCCTTCCACAATGTCTTGGGATTCGCAGGCAAATTGGATGGCTGCCAATTCTTCGCTGGAATATAGCCATCAGCCGTGGGGCCACGCCATTGCGGCCAGTCCTCGGCCATCGCTGAAAAACTGAACAACACGCCGAAAACCACGGCACAGATACGGAAATCACTGCGGGAAAACATGCACCAAATTGACCGAACTTAACGGGCTGGCGTCAAGCTGTAATCCGGGTTCTCATCTCGCCTCATCACCTTCCGGGCGAGTTGGATGAGGCGTTTTCCCGAGACTCGCAAGCGAAACCCACGCCGAAACAGTCCATACTCTGGATGCTGATACCGGTAGTTATCGATCTCAAAGCGCACCTCATTGGCCGAATTGAGCGTTCCCAAGCGGCGGATCAACTCCATGTCTCTTTGAAAATAACCGGACCAGATCAGCCGCACGATACGGGCAAAAATCCGCGCATGCGGATATAAAGACCGCCAAAAGACATCGTCTTCAAACGAAACTTCCGCCTGCGGGTAAACTCGCTGCCACGCTTCCTGAAACGTCTCGGATTCCATGACAAGTGCTGAAACACAACTCAACAGATGCCAAATGGCCCTGCTTGAAATTTATATTGCTCAGGATGAAATCGTTTTGTCGAGCCGCCATCGTAACAATATCGTTACAATATCCTCAGTATCACTTGGAAAAATCTTTTTGATATCGTTTGAGCAAGGCGGCTGGGGAATTGGTCATCAGGTACATTTTGGCCTTTAAATGCTTGCGTTGACCCGGCTTAAGGCCCCCTAAACGGGGATCATTATGCACACAACCGATAACGTCTTGAAGAAGCTCCTGAGTATCACTCCATGCCATGGCCACCAGCTTCTTCTGATCAGCTGATACCGCACCGATGACTCCATTGACCGGTTTAAAAGCGCTCAACGGACGCGGATTGACGTCATTATTACCGATGCCAGACAGCACATACACCTGGCCCCCTTCGTAAACAGCCTCTTCAACCCGGTCGATTTGATCCATCATGGTCAATCCCTTGCTGGTGAAAATGAAACACTTGGGGTGGTAATTGGACTGCCCAAGGCCAATGAAACCGCCCATCCGCATACAAGGCTGAAACCACTGCACGTCTACAAACTCATCGCCATGATGCACCGCCTCCAATTCGAAGGTGACTTCGTCATTAGCAGCTACAATCTCGTGTAAGAGCTCCACCTTGGGCTCTACAACGGTTTTCAGGCGAAGATGTTTTCCATCCTCACTTGCCGAAAGCAATTCGGCCTTATGCGGAATGACTGTCTGGCGCCAGTCACAATGAGTAGCGCCGCTACGGCAGAATGCCTCCAGATACCACACATCAAAGCTGTCACCGGGAATACCGCCGCCCTTGAGAGTTGGCATGTTCTTGCTCCACGAAATCTTCAAACCGGCATCCGAGTCCACCGCAAATCCAGATTTCAAGGCAAGGAACAGGCTAAAATCGACGCCGAGAACAAGGTCAGCTTTTTCATATCAGTTTATATCATATGCGTGGAATCCCACGGCCGACGCTGAGGACGTGAACACATCGCATTCGCCTCAGAATCGCCGATGAACTCTTCCTTCAAGGGGTTCCAGACTAATTTCCTCCCAAGCCGCATCGAGATATTACCCAGATGACACACGGTGGCGGAGCGATGCCCTATCTCTGCATCACAGATCGGTTGGCGGCGCGACTGCACGCAGGCAAAGAAATTACCCATGTGATTGTCGCTGTAGTAAAGTTTGGTAGCCCCGGCTGGCAACGGCTCAGTCAGGATCTCCGGACGACTGGCGATGAGCTGGCTGCGTGAGACAAAGATGCTGCCTTCCGACCCGATGAAGGTCACCCCATTCTCCCCTTCGCTCGTGCAGATCATCAGCACATCGTTCGCATACTTGTATTCCACTCGGAACTTGGAAGGAGTCGTGAAACCATCCGGGATCATCTCCTCCAATTGCACCCCCTCGACGGTGATGGGTCCCGAGCGCTCTGCTCCCAATGCCCACTGTGCAATATCGTTATGATGCGCTCCCCAATCCGTAAGCCGTCCGCCAGAATATTCCCAAAACCAGCGGAAAGTCTTATGACAGCGGGCTGCGGTGTAGTCCGCCTTCGGTGCCGGTCCCTGCCAAAAATCCCAATCAAGCTCGGACGGGACGGCTTCCGCAGTAAACGGCCCTTCCTTCGGTCCTTCACCAATTGCTGCAGTGATGGTCAACACTTTGCCGATGCGCCCATTTCGGACCAATTCGCAGGCTAGTCGAAAGCGGGCATCACTCTTTTGCTGACTGCCTGTCTGCAGGATGCGTTTGGTCTGTTTCACATGTTTCACCAGCATCTTGCCTTCATCGATGGTCAAGGTCAGCGGCTTCTCCGAGTAGATATCCTTGCCCGCATGCAAGGCCGCCAGATTGACCAAGGTATGCCAGTGATCCGGTGTCCCGTTCAGAATGATATCTACATCTTTCCGCTCCAGCACTTTACGGAAATCCTTATACTGCTCCATTCCAGAGAGCTTCTGCGCAGCCGCTTCGGATTGCCGTGAATCCACATCACACAAAGCGACGATATTCCCGAACTCAGACGCTTGCTTCGCGATGATCTGCCCGCGTCCACCGCAACCGATCAACGCGATCCCCGGCTTGCTGTTCGCCGACTTGGAAGCCGTTGATTTCTCCTCGGCCCGGAGCTGTTCGAGATACCAAGCTGGCAACGCCGAAGCCACCAATGCCGTTTGCAGAAACCGCCGCCGCGAAGTGCGCACAAAGGGTGAGTTCATAACGCCATTCTTATGCGGATGAAAATCGAATCAAGAACAAGTTCCCTCCTGACATACAGTTGTCAGGGCTCGCATTTAAGATGATGCTCAGACATAAGATTGCATTGAGCTATATGAACCGCGAACGTTGCACCTGGCCTACGACCGAAAACTACCTCGCCTATCATGACGAGGAATGGGGCGTTCCGCTCCATGATGATCAAAAGCTTTTCGAGATGCCCATCCTGGAGGGGGGCGCAAGCCGGCCTGAGCTGGATCACCATCCTCAACAAACGCGAGAATTACCGGGCAGCTTTCGACAACTTCGATGCCCACAAAGTCGCCCGTTATGGCGACAAGAAACTCGCCGCATTGCTGGCCAATCCGGGTATCGTCCGCAATCGCTTGAAAGTAAGCGCCGCCGTCACGAACGCCAAAGCCTTCCTGAAAGTGCAGGAGGAGTTCGGTTCCTTTGACCGGTATATCTGGCAATTCGTGGGCGGTAAACCCATCCAGAATAACTGGACCAGCACCAAACAAGTTCCCGCCCGCACAAAAGAATCCGATGCGATGAGTAAGGATCTGCTCAAGCGTGGCTTCAAATTTGTCGGCTCCACGATTTGCTATGCTCATATGCAAGCGACCGGCATGGTGAATGACCACCTCGTGACCTGCTACCGCCACAAGGAGTGTGCCCGGATGAAATAGGCTAGCGGACACGTCGGCCTTGCGCCAAGCTGGCGGCGTTATGTCCGACTCCATCCAGGAAATCACGGCTGAAATACGCGCCTTCCGCGACGCGCGCGATTGGCGGCAGTTCCATTCCCCAAAAGACCTCGCTGTCGGCATCACCGCTGAGGCCGGCGAATTACTGCAGCACTTTGTCTGGCAATCCTCCGAGCAATCGGAACAACGCGCCCTCGACCGCAAGGATGAAATCTCCCAAGAGATAGCCGATGTGGGCATACTGCTCTTCGAACTGGCTGACAATCTCGGTCTCGATCTGGCAGAGGTCATGCGCACCAAACTGGCTCGGAACGAACAGCGTTACCCCTTGGAGAAAGCGCGCGGCTCGAACAAGAAATATAACGAACTGTGAGCGACGTCCCCTCACCTGCTCCCGCCCCTGAAGAAACGCCCAAAGTCCATCGGCGTCGCCCCCGCTATTCTGGCAAGAACCCCCGGCGTTTCGAGGAGAAATACAAGGAGCACAATCCGGAAAAATACGGTGAGACCATCGCCAAGGTCATGGCCTCAGGCAAGACCCCCGCGGGCATGCATCGCCCCATCATGGTCGATGAGATCATGGAGGTCTTGTCACCACAACCGGGATATATCGCCGTAGATTGCACCTTGGGATACGGCGGGCATACCAAGGAAATCCTCGCCCGCATCCAACCCGGCGGACGTCTGCTTGGCTTGGATGCCGACCCTATCGAATTACCCAAGACTGAGGAGCGGTTACGGGCTCTGGGATTTGGTGCCGACACTTTCACTGCCCATCGCAGTAATTATGCCGGTCTCCCCCAAGTGCTGGCTGCCCAGCAACTGACCGGTGCCGACATCATTCTCGCCGACCTAGGGGTTTCCTCCATGCAATTGGACGACCCGACCCGCGGCTTTTCTATCAAGAACGACGGCCCGCTGGATATGCGGATGAATCCCCAGCGTGGACAATCCGCCACCACCTATCTCGAAAAGATTTCGCCAGAGAAACTGGCCATAGCTCTGGTAGAAAATTCTGACGAACCTTACTCCGACACCTTATCGCAAGCTCTTGCGGGCAAACAGTTCACCACCACACAACAACTGGCCAAAGCTATTCGCGCTGCGCTCATACGCGTACCTGTTGCTGAGCATGACTTAAGTGTGCGTCGAACCTTTCAAGCCCTGCGCATTGCCGTAAACGAGGAATTCACCGCTTTGGATACCCTGCTGCGCCATCTGCCTTTCTGTCTAAATCCCGGCGGCCGAGTGGCCATCTTGACCTTCCATTCCGGCGAAGATCGGCGGGTGAAGAAATCTTTTGAGGCTGGCCAGCAAAGCGGTCTGTATGCAGAGATCGCCCAAGAAGTGTTGCGTCCCTCCAAAGAAGAACAACATGACAACTTGCGTTCCCGCTCGGCGAAACTTCGCTGGGCCAAACGCGCCGGCTAAGTTTTTGCTCTTGCCGAAAGCTAGCCCTCCCTCGCAACCTCCGGACGAAATTTGAATACGACCACCACCCCAACCAAAACACCGCATCCGCTTTGGAAACGCGTCTTGATCCGCGTGCTGATCGTTGTCGCGGTCACGACCGTTTTCTCGCTAATCCTAAATTACTCCTCCGAGAGCGCGACTAGTTTGCAACCTGCTGGCTTTAGCAAAGGCTTACTACATGGAGCATTGATGCCGGGCGCTATGCCCCAACTGCTGATGGGTCACGATGTCACCATCTACGCCCAAAACAATAATGGGCGGATGTACAAACTGGGCTACACAGCGGGAGTGAACGGCTGTGGAGCGATCTTCTTCGGCATTTTTTACTGGCGATTCAGCCGTTGGCGGAAGAAACGCAAAACGGATAACAAAGAAACGCCTCAGTAGTTCCAACGGTGGAACACTTCATACGCGTCGATCACTCCGCCCCCGAAATAGCGATTCTCGGCAAAACTGAACTGATGCGCGGCGGAATCATAATGCAGCACCACTGGAGCATCGGGTGAGTTGGGGTCGTAAGCCGTGAAATCGATCTGACCGGGTTCACTTTTCTGGTCCACATGGGGTGTTAGTCTCGGGACTGGTTTGAGTTTATGTTTTCGTCTGTTC
>JAURFH010000159.1 GCA_030834415.1 Verrucomicrobiota bacterium
CGATCCATCCATCCGGGTATTTGCAGCAGGGGAACTGGGCTTCATCGGTCCGGAGGCCAAGGACGGAGTGCCTGCGTTGATCATTGCGCTGGATGATCTGGATGATTCGGTGCGCTTGAATGCCATCATCGCGCTCGGACGTATTGGTCCTGCCGCCCGTCCATCCATCCCGCGCTTGCGCGAGCTGTTAAAGAATCCCAAAGCTGAATTCCAGTTGAACGCAGCCACAACCCTGACGCGCTTGGATATCGAGGAAGCGCGATACTCGGTGCCCGTGCTGGCGGCGTTGTTGCAGCATCAGGATCAATCCATGATGGAGGTAGCGCTGCGTCAGCTCAGTGATCTCGGAGTTCATGCCGCCGCTGCAGTGCCGCAGGTGGAGCAATTGCTTGATCACCCGGATGCCTCCGTCAGACGGCAGGCAGAGGAGGCCCTCAACCGCATGGACAAGAGCGGTTCTGCTTTTTAAGCTATTCGTATCGTGGATACCGTTCTGCCTCATAGTCATTGCTTTCCCCTCTTGTATAGGAAGGGGCTGGGGCATCGCGGTTTGTTGGCTCGAGCAGGCGTTTGGATGTGTCTCCTGCTTTTGTTGATGCCGGGTTCCATGCGGGCGGCTGAATCTCAGATGCTATCAGTCGGCCCGCATTATCTCAGCGTGCCGGGATTGCCGGAGTGGGAGGATTTTTCCGCGAACAAACCAGAGGGGCGTGAGCTGAATATCTCGTTCCCGGTCAAAACAGCTTCGGAGCCACACACCCTGTTTGTCCGTCAACGCGGGGTGAAAATGCCGTGGCGGGTGTTCGTGAACAACCGGGAGGTCGGCAAGCTCGTGACCCAAGACACTGCGCTGGTCGCTTACTTTGAGATACCGGCCGGATTGCTCAAGGCGGAGGCGAACAGCTTGCGGTTTGAGCCGCCCAAATCGATCGATGATATCGAAGTGAGTGACATACGGTTGGTGACGGGGACAGCGAAACCTTTGTTCGCGGGCAACACGCTTCGCCTCAAAGTGACCGAAGCGCCGGAGCAAGCGGCTTTGCCTTGCCGCATCACTATCGTGGATGCCAGTGGAGCGCTGGCGCCCATGGTCATGGCGGGTGAGATGAAGACTGACACATCTGATTTCATCACGCGCACGGGTGTCATCTATACCCGTGATGGCACGGGGACGGTGGAGCTCCTGCCGGGCGATTATACCATCTATGCCTCACGCGGCATGGAATACAGCGTGGCGACGCAGCAGGTCACTGTCACTGCGGGTGAGACAAAAACTCTGGAACTCGCCATCCGGCGCGAGGTGAACACCAAAGGCTGGGTGGCGGCGGATACGCACATCCACACACTGACTTACAGCGGGCATGGCGATGCCACGGTGGACGAGCGCATGTTAACAATCGCTGGGGAGGGTATCGAGCTGCCGATCTCCACGGATCATAACCACCATACGGATTATTCCGAGGCAGCCTTGAAGAGCAAGCTGCAGGAACATTTCACGCCGGTCATCGGGAACGAAGTCACGACGAAGGTGGGGCACTTCAATGCGTTTCCGATCGCGGCGGGCAGCACGATTGCGGATTTCAAACAGACCGACTGGACGGATCTGCTCAAAGGCATACGGGCGACACCCCGTGTGCAGGTCATCACGCTAAATCATCCGCGTGATCTGCATAGCGGGTTTATTCCGTTCGCGGCGACCAATTTGAATCCGGTGACCGGCGCGCATGTGCGGATCACGAACGAATTGTTCGATGCGGTGGAAGTCATCACGTCCGGGGCGATGCAATCGGATACTCATCTGCTGTATCGGGACTGGTTCGCGTTGTTGAATCATGGAAATCGCATCGTCGCAGTAGGCTCGAGTGATACGCATGATGTGAGCCGGTTTATCTTGGGGCAGGGGCGAACTTATATCGCGGCGAATGATGACGACCCGGGGCGCATCGATATCAACGAGGTGTGCAAGAAGCTGAAGGAAGGCCGGGCTTCGGTGAGCATGGGGCTTTTCGCGGATATGGATGTGGCGCAGCAATTTCATATGGGCGATGTGGCGACGAATCTGCCGGATGAGTTCATCGTGACGGTGCATGCGGATTCGCCATCGTGGACTTGGGTGCAAAAGGTGGAGCTGTATGCGAATGGCAACCTAGTGCGGCAGACGGATTACCTGCGGCCCAACCAGCGACTGCGGAGAAGTTCGGGGTTTGTCATGAAGCGGCCGTTTCACGACGTGTATCTGGTAGGTATCGCGACCGGTCCGGGAGTGACGGCACCCTATGCCGAGACGCCGCGTCCGTATCAGCCGAGTTCAAAGACATTCACGCCACGCGTCATCGCTTCGACGAATCCGATCTGGATCGATGGTGATGGTGATGGCAAATACACATCGCCGCGAGGCTATGCGGAGCAATTGGTGAAGGATTACGGCACGAGCCCTGAGAGATTATTCCCGGTGCTCGCGCCGTATGATGAGGCGATCGTCACGCAAACGCTGGCGCTATGCCTGGAGCGGGGAGCGGATATCAAAGGCGAGGGTTTCACCAAGGCGGCGGAACTGGCGGCGCCGGTGGTGAAGAAGGCGCTTGCCCAATTGCGGGAAAATCCGCTGCCGTGATTTAACTGATCGATAAAACTGTGCTGCTCGCATTCAACAAACCATACGGAGTGCTCTCGCAATTCACGCCGGACGGCTCGCCGAACCGGCCGATGGCGGAGTTCGGTTTTCCGAAGAACGTGTATCCCATCGGGCGGCTCGATGCGGATAGCGAGGGCTTGCTGTTGCTGAGTGATGAGGCAGGGCTGAACACGCGGCTGTTGCATCCACGCAACGCGCATGAGCGGGAGTATTGGGCGCAGGTGGAGCGCATCCCGACAACGGAGGCGCTGCAGCAGCTCAGCAAGGGTGTGGTGATCCAAGGACACAAGACATTGCCGGGACGGGCTTGGATGCTGGAGCCGCAACCGGAGGTGCCGCCGCGTGACCCTCCGATCCGGTTCCGCAAATCGGTACCGGATTGCTGGATCGGGCTGGAACTGGTGGAAGGCAAGAACCGACAAGTGCGGCGGATGACCGCGGCAGTGGGGCATCCGACCTTGCGGTTGATGCGCGTGCGGATCGGGCAGTTCGTGCTGGGCGATCTGGCCGCCGGGAAGTGGAAGGAACTGACAGCGACGGAGCGGAAGCTGGTTCTGGGGTGATGCTTACCAGCCGCGCGCGGTGAAGACTTCGTCGAGGTGACGGATGCGGCGGGAGAGATCGCGGGCGAGGTTCAGGACGAGGATGCCGTATTCAGCTGGGAGCTTTTCGTAGAGGTAGAGAAAATCCAGAGAGGACAGAGCATGAGTGGTGGCGGCGGTGATGGCCTGGACGGAGGCGGAGCGGGGGAGGGTTTCCAAGATGCACATCTCGCCGAAGAAATCGTGCGGGCCAAGGCGCGCCAGTTCTACCTCTTGCGGAGTGCCGAGCTGTTTCACCACGCGGACCTCGCCTGCGCCGATGAGGTAAAAACGGTTGCCGCTCTCGCCTTCGCGCACGATGCAATCACCGGGCTTCGTGTGGGTCTCGTGGGCATGTTTGACCATCAGATCAATAGCTTCATCGCTCAAACCGGCGAAGATGGGAACGCCTTGAAGCTGGTGGTGCATGACTGGAAGCTACCACAAAATGGCGATTTAACGAAAGGCAATATCCTGAGACACTGCCGGCAGAACGCCAATGATGACATCCACACCCAGCGCAGAGAAACCCGCCCTGTCTATATGGACCTACGAGCGCACGCTTATGCTGGGGCTGGCTATCGCGATGGTGTTGAGTTTTCTTGGCGCGCCGTATCCGCGGGAGATGTATCTGCAGCATTCGCCGACGGTGTTCATGTTGTTTTTCCTGCCATGGTTTCAAAAGCGGTTTGCCATCAGTCGGACAGCTTTTACCTGCCTGGTGGTGTTCATGCTCATCCACACTTTGGGCGCGCGCTATATCTATTCTTACGTGCCTTATGATGATTGGGGGCAGAGACTATTCGGATTTCGACCCGGGGATCATTTTCAATTTCGCCGGAATCATTATGACCGGTTTGTCCACTTTTGCTTTGGGATTCTGTGGACGCTGCCGGTTTGGGAGGTGCTGACCCAACGAGTGAGACTGTATGGCCGGGCGGCACTATACTTTGCGGTGGAGTTCATCATGGCGGCGAGCATGTTCTACGAACTGTTCGAGTGGGGCCTGACCATGGTGCTCGCGCCGGATGATGCGAATGCCTACAACGGTCAACAGGGAGATATGTGGGATGCGCAGAAGGACATGGCTCTGGCTTTGGTTGGCTCGGTGGTCACAGCGATAGTGATCGCCATCAGGTCGAAGCGGTCATCGTAAAGTATTAGCGTTTCAAGGCGGCGGTCTTGCCAAAGAGGATGACGGCCTGTCCGACCATGGGCATGGATTGATATCGCAGTCCGTCGCTATCCATCGTGGGTAGACCTATGATGCTGAGAGAGTGGAGGAGTTCACTGACGGTGCGATGATCCTGCATCATGGCGGCAGCCCCGATACCAAAGCCGCTGGCTGAGGGGCCAAGGCCGAAGACCACGGGGCCGCTGTCGATATCTTCGCGGGCAGTTTCGCCGGGAGGCGCTTCGGCCATCGCTCCCATGCCCAGAAAACTGCGGTAAAAGTTTTTACGGGCCAGAGCGTATTGTTCGGTGGCGAAAGCGGGCGCGAACTCTTTCAGGTAGTGCAAACCATACATCAGGGAGATACCGCGTGGGCCTTGCAGGATTTTCTGCTGTTCCGCATCCACGTAGGTGGCAAAAAGACCGGTCTTGGGATCGAGGTAATGAGTGCGGATGGTGGTGATGAATTTATCTTTCACAGCGGAAAGGTGCGTGCCGTAGGTGCGATCATAGAGGGTGAGGCCAGCGTAAGCGGCGAAGTTGTCCGTAAGCCACCACATGTCCGAGTAGCTTTTCAAGAGGCCATGGGGCGTGGCGGAGAGATCGCGGGCCAGGGCTGTGGCGACCTGGTGGATGACAGGGGCGAAGCGTTGGTCATCGGAAATGTTTTGATAGCGCATGGCCAGATAGAGGAAGTGGCCATGGACGAAGACTGCGGATTTGGTGATGGGAGGCAGTGTCGTGGTGTTGGATTTCGGGAAAGGTTCACTGAAGTGGGCTTTCACAAAACCACTCAGGCGGGGTTGTTGCAAGGCGTGGAGGACCCAGCGCGTTTCGGGCAGAAGTTCCGGGCGCAGGGAAGGCTCGGCCACGGCGAGGTTCAGACACGCATGGCCGAAATAGACACAGGCAAGGAACGGCCACTCCGCCTCGGCGATATTTGTATTCCATCCGTCGGTGATGATGGGTGGGCCTTTGAGGTCGATCTCACCGAGTTTGCGGGAGAGGTAGCGGACTTCCAGTCGATAGGCTTCAGCAGAATTCAGTGAGGCGGCTGGGCGGTTTGTTGTGGGCGTTGATGCGGCGAAGGCTGCTATGCCAAAATGATTAAGCTGAAATACGAGGAGGCATAAGAACACACTGCCGATTCCTTGTGGGCGGGGCATGGAGGAACGTAATGCATGGGGAGCGGAAGCGCTAGTGGGATTCAGTCATGGACTCACGAGGCGTCAAGCCGCCTCGGGCGGAAAGCTGCGTCGAGCCGCAGCACTCCATAATTGGGTCAGAGCCTCCTGACGTCGGCTGCTACGAGTTTTGAGCTTCACGCGAAGGTTGGACCTGGGGTGGGTGACCCGCTAACCTCCGTGCCGTGTCCAGCCGGGAAACATCGCCGTCGGTTCCTGTCGCCTCTGAGGTGACGGGGCGTTGGCTTTTTGTGGGGCTGGTCTTGCTGCTGTTTCTGGCACCGTTGGTCTTCTGGCGGGACTTGTATGAGAGCCTGAGCGTGCCGAAGCGGGCGTTGATCCAGACGGGGGCATTGGCGCTGGCGGGTCTGGCGGCGTGGCAGCGGAGGGCTTGGCGATGGCCGCAACCACTGACTTTTTTCATCGCTTTGTTTTTGCTGTGGGCGCTGGCGTCGCTGACTTGGGCGGTGAATCCGTGGCTGGGCTGGTGGACGTGGTGGCAGTGGACGGCGTGCGCGCTCATCGGCTGGGTGGTTTTGCAGGTGGAGCTGACGCCGAAGCGATTACGCACCCTGCTTTGGACGCTGGCCGGGAGTGGAGCAGTGGTGGCGGTGATCGGGCTGGCTCAAGCGTGGTTCCAATGGAACTGGGTGCCACAGGCGATCGCGCCGGCGGCGACCTTGGCGAACCGCAACATGGCCGCGCAGGTGATGGTGCTGGTAATCCCGGTGGCGGCGGTGCTGGTGTATCTGGCGCGGGAGCGGAAGGAGTTCGTAGCCGCCTTGGTGGCATTGACGCTACAAGTCACGTTCTTGGGGCACACGTTCACGAAGAGTTGCTGGATCGCGGTGGCGGTGAGTGGAGGTTTTGCGCTGGGTTTGGGGTATCAATGCGGTTGGCGGCCGCGATTGAAGTCGGGGAATTTCCGGGCGCTGCTGGTGGCGGTGTTCATTGGGACACTGGCCATAAACGCTACAAAGGACGGGGTGCATTGGCGCTGGCCGGAGATCGCCTCGTATCTGAGCGGGCTGGCGGAGGAGCCGGACGAGACAGTGACGGAGGCGGACCGTTTGCAGGCAAAGGCATCGCGGAGTGTGGCGGTGCGGACGATCTTCTGGCGGAACACGGTGGAGATGATTCGGGAGCATCCGGTCACCGGTGTGGGGCTGAACAACTGGCGGGTGAACTATCCGGCGGCGACGCTCAAGGGGGTGACGGACCCGACCTTGCGGAATCGCTCGCCCGAGCGCGCACACAACGACCTGCTGCAAGTGTGGGCGGAGCTGGGAACTATCGGGCTTTTGCTGGCACTGGCGGTGGTCGGGATCTTTTTGCGGGAGGCGATGAAGCGGCTGCGCGTATTGGAAGGGCGGGAGGAGCGGGTGATCCTCATCGGGGCTCTGGCAGCGCTGGTGGCGATCGGGGTGGATTCGTTGTTCAGCTTTCCTTTGGACCGGGAGGTGCCGCCTTTGTACGCGGCGGCGTTGGTGGCGGTGGTTTTGAGGTTCGGCAAGGGAGAGAAGTTTGTCGGGCAAGGGGCCTCCTCTCCCCGGCCCTCTCCTCCGACACCGGAGGAGAGGGGGATGGACTCCGCGAATTCGGTAGCGTTCAATAAGTATCATCGCGTTTTGTCGTTGGTTGCGTTTGTTGGGGCGGTGGGGATGGGTGGGTGGCATGCGCGGCAGTGGGTGGCGGATGGTTTCTTCAAGCAACAGTTGGCGGCGATGCGGCGGTCGGATTGGGCGGAGGTGGTGCGGCTCGGGGCTTTGGTGAAGGCCAATGATCCGACGCGGATGGAGGCGTACCGGTTCTCCGGACGGGCGCAGGAGCGGTTAGGGCAGATCGATGAGGCGTGGATGGATCTGAAGCTGGCACAGCAACGCGCGCCGGACGAGACGCAGTTGCTGTATTACGTGGCGCTATGTGCCCAGAAACGCGGGCAGTTCACGCAGGCGGAGGAGTTCTTGCGGCGGGCGGCGGCGATCGCACCGGACGAGGCGGTGTATCCGCATCACTTGGGCTTGTTGTATCTGGCGCAGCAGGATGCGGCCGGGGCGGTGAAGGAATTGCTAATCGCGAAAGGGTTAAACCCGCAGGATGCCACGGTGTATTTCAATCTGGGGCTGGCGTATGAGATGATGGGGCAGAAGGAGGAAGCAAAGGCGAATTACCAGAAGGCGGTGGAGTTGAGGCCGGGATGGGAGGAGGCGGAGAGGAAGGTTACGGAACGCTCAATGAGTCGCGACGGGATAAATTTTTGACCGGAGAGACAAGTATGTAATGCACGCTGGCTGCAGTTCTGATAGTGGAAAGGGTGATGCGGTTGTGTGAGGTGGAATTGGTGAGCAGCAGATGCTGCAGCGATATAAGCGCGACGCGTCGAACTGCGTCGAGGCAAAGCGGAGGCAAGCCTCCACACTCCAAAAATGTGAGTTGCGTGGATAAGGGTTGCTACAATTTATTGAGGGAGAATGGGTTTGGTTTGGTGAATAAGTTTTAAGGAAATTCGATGGTGGAATTGCGGTTTCGTGGTAAGCTTTTCAGTGCTGGCCTCTCTGGTCGGCAAACGAAGGAGGAAGAGAGTGTTGGTCGGTCAAGGCGGACGCTCGAATTCCACAAAGAACAGAATGAAGAATTGAGAATTTGGAATGATGAAAGGAGGGAGTATGGGGCGGAGGGGACGAATAGGCGGGGATTTGAGGCAGAGCCTTGTGCCTCGGCTGAAGAAGGGGCGGCGCGGGAGACCCCGACACTGGTGCATCGGGGCGAGCCGCGCGCCCTACCAGTTTACGGAGGATTTGGCGCGGCCGATCTTATTTGGCTGGGCTGAGGTGAAGGCCTTAGTTTGGGACGGCGACACGCCGTCCCTCCCGGGAATTGGATTCGGGAGGGTGATTTCGCACCTTGATTTCGCTGTTTCTGGCTTTAACTTATCCCACTCTATGCGCATGTCCATGAATTCAGGCATCTTGGCTTTCTGCGTGTTGGCGGGTTCCTTGCTGGGCTCCCACGCGGCTGAGATCAATGCCAAACCGAAAAACGAAAACCGGGTGCCTTTCCCGGTGGTGGCCCCCGCTTCTGACGAGGGTATCAATAACATCAAGAAGTTTACGTATTCCCACGATTTCAAGATCGATATGGTGGCGGCGGAGCCGATGCTGGCGAACCCGGTGGCGTTCTGTATCGATGAGCAGAACAATTTCTACGTCTCGGAGACGTATCGCTACCGCAGCTCCACGTTGGATATCCGTCACTACATGTTCATGCTGGAGGATGACATGGCGGTGCGCACGGTGGATGACCGGATCGCGATGACGCGCCGGAACTTCGGTCCGGCAGCGGATGATCTGGCGATCGAGTCTGAGGTGGTGCGTTACATCCATCGCGGCCCAGACGGGATGGCGGACAAGGCGACGATCTTCGCGGACGGCTTCAACACGATGCTGGATGGTATCGCCTCCGGCGTGTTGGCGCGGAAGGGCAAAGTCTATTTCACGAACATCCCGAACCTCTGGGAGCTGGAAGACACGAACGGCGACGGGGTGGCGGACAAGCGTAACTCGATGAGCTACGGCTGGGGTGTGCGCTTCAGCTACACGGGCCATGATTTCCACGGTCTGGCCATCGGGCCGGACGGCAAGCTGTATTTCAGCATCGGTGATCGCGGTGCGAACATCAAAACGAAGGAAGGCACGATGTTGGCGTATCCGGATGAAGGTGGCGTGTATCGCTGCAATCTGGACGGCACGGAGCTGGAGATAGTGCACAAGGGTTTGCGCAATCCACAGGAACTGGCGTTTGACGATTATGGCAATCTCTTCACGGGGGATAATGATTGCGACAATGGTGACCGGGAGCGTTGGGTGTATATCGCCGAGGGTGGCGAGAGCGGCTGGCGGGTCGGTTATCAGCACGCGCCCTTGGGTCGTGCAGGTGCGTGGATGAGTGAGAAGCTGTGGAATCCGGCACCGGAGAACACGGCATCCTATCTGTTGGCACCGATCGCGAATATCGAGAACGGTCCTTCGGGCCTGACGTACAATCCGGGCACGGGTTTCCCGGAGGAGTATCGTGGGAGCTTCTTCCTGTGCCATTTCA
>JAURFH010000015.1 GCA_030834415.1 Verrucomicrobiota bacterium
TACAACGTGGCCCGCGGCGTCCAGAAGGTGCTGCAGCGCTACAAAGATTTGCAGGACATCATCGCGATCTTGGGTATGGATGAACTCTCGCCCGAGGACAAGACGACGGTGTTCCGTGCCCGTCGTATCCAGAAGTTCCTCAGCCAGCCGTTCACGGTGGCTGAGCAGTTCACCGGTCGTAAGGGTGAGCAGGTGCCGGTCGCCGAGACCGTGCGTGCGTTCAAGGAAATCATTGAAGGCAAGCACGACGACGTGAACGAGGCCGACTTCTACATGAAGGGCACGATCGATCAGATCAAAGGCTAGTTGAGAGTGGAAGGCTGGGTTAAGGCTCAACCTTCAACCGAAACTAAACATGGCTACACTGAAACTAGAAATCGTCACGCCGGAAGCGAAGATCTACTCCGAGGACGTGGACATGGTGACGCTTCCCGGTGTCGAAGGCGAGATGGGCATCTACCCGATGCACGTGCCGCTGATGACACAGGTGGTGGCGGGCGAAGTGGCCGTGCGCAAGGGCGGTCAGGACAGCCTGCTGGCGGTGGGTGATGGCTTCGTGCAGATCACCGGTGACCGGGTGGCCATCCTCACGGACATGGCGATTAAGGCCGACGACATCGATGAAGCGAAGGCTGAAGAAGCCCGCAAACGGGCGGAAGCACGTTTGCAAGAAAAGCTGAGCGACGAAGAGACTGCCTCGGTGCAGGCTGCGTTGGCCCACTCGCTGGCCCAGTTGCACGTCAAGCGCCGCAACCGTCGCTAACCATTACCTAACATATTTCAGAGAAGGACGCCTCCGGGCGTCCTTTTTTGTGCCAGTTGTCGCGAAGAAGCTCCTGTGCTATGATTCGAGTATGGGAAATCAGAAAATCATCAAGGAACTGAGCAAAGCCTACGCGATGGAGTTGGAGACGGTGCAGAATTACATCGCGACTTCCGTCAATCTGGACGGGGTGCGCTCGGACGTCATCAAGAAGGCCTTGGCCGCTGACGTGGCCACGGAAATATCACACGCCCAATTGCTGGCGAACCGCATCAAGACCATCGGCGGCATCGTGCCGGGCTCACTCGACCTGCCGCGGGCGCAAAAGTACCTGCAACCGGCCAAGGATACGACGGATATCGTCCGAGCTATCAAAGGGGTGATCGCGGCGGAGGAAGACGCCATCGCCCAATATAACAAGATCATCAAACTTTGCGATGGTGTGGACTACGTCACGCAGGACATGGTCATCGGCATTCTCTCCGGTGAAGAAGATCATCGGCGCGAGTTCATCGGATTTCTGAAGGAATATCAGAAGAAGTAAGCCCGCGCGCTTGAGGAATATATCAATCCGCTGATGGCCCGGCTGTCAGCGGATTTTTTGCGAACGCGTATTCGGGCACGATGCGCCCGTTGATGAGGTGTTCTTGGATGATCTGTTCCAGCACTTCGGGTCTACAGGAGTGATACCACGTGCCCTCGGGATACACCACGGCGATGGGGCCTTGGGTGCAGACGCGCAGGCAATTGACCTTCGTGCGATAGACGAGCGGTTCGGGGCCGGCCAGCCCCATTTCACTCAAGCGCTTCTTGAGAAACTCCCACGCTGCCAGCCCGGTTTCAGTTTGGCAGCATTTGGGCTTGGACGGTTCGGCACAGAGAAAGATGTGGCGCTGGAACTTCTCCAGCCCCAGCACATCGATGGATTCCTGCAGTGTCAGTTCGCCCATGGGGACAGACTACGCGCTGAGGCAACCGGCGGCAAGTGGCGCGCTATCAAGCCTTCAAGGTTTGGCGTCGCTCATTCGCATAAGCCTCGAACTTCTCCTTGATCTCATCACGCACGCGGCGGAAGACGGCATAAACTTCATCTTCAGTGCCCGTCGCATGAGCGGGATCGTCGAAGGGCCAGTGGAAGCGGTTCACCTGGCCGGGGTAATGCGGGCAGACTTGATCCGCATTGCCGCAGACGGTGATGACGGTCTCCACCGGCTGCGAGAGAAACTCGTTCATGCTCTTGGAACGATGGGCGCTGATATCGATACCGATCTCCGCGAGCGCCTTGATGGCCAGCGGGTGGACGTAGCCGGAGGGCTTGGAACCAGCGCTTTCGACATTCAGGAAATCACCGGCGGCCTGACGCAAGATGCCTTCGGCCATGTGGCTACGGCAGGAGTTACCGGTGCAGAGGATGAGGACAGTAGGTTTTGTGGCGGACATAATTTTACTTGGTCAGCAGCATTTGGCTTTTTCCAGCGAGGGAAGCTGCGGGATGAGAAAGTTTTGTGGGCTCTTGGCAGTTGGTGGCAAGCAGTAGCCTTTGGCCAGGCAATCGGTATGACGGATACCGAGCTGCACTACTAAAGAGTCTTCTTCGGGAGCGATGGAAGCGGCCGGAAACTGAGCGATGAAGGGAGCCTCATATTCGAAATCGATCACCAGATCCTCTTCGCCCAAAACGGCGGCAGCTTTATCCAAGACTTTGAGAAACTTCTGCGCGCTGATGCGGTGCGCCGTATCATCCGCAAACCAGATCTGCATGCGGCAAAAGGATTCCTTGCGCACAGTTCCGCCACAATCGATGAAGTGTTTTTCGATGCGAGCCACTTCCGTGATGTGCGCGTGCGGAGGGATTCGCGTGCCGGTGGGCAGGGCAAATTGCAGCAGCTTATCGGGATGCTGACGCAAAGTATTTTTGAATTCTGACAGGTGCATAAATTTCAGTTCGTTTTCAAGTTGTCGGTGTGCCTTTGGCAGCAGTGCAGCTTGTGCAACAACCTGGTTCATGGATGACGCGACAGCTTAATACGGCCAAGGCACCGCCCAAGGTCGGGGCCAACAGGTAGACCCAAAGATGTTGGAGATTGCCGCTGATGAGGGCTGGTCCGAGTGAGCGAGCGGGATTCATGGAAGCTCCGGAGATGGGGCCGCCGAACATCGCTTCGAGCGCGATCGCTGAGCCGACGGCTATACCCGCTGTGATACCTTTTTCTTTGGCCCCGGTGGAGACATTGAGGATGACGAGCATGAGCAGCCAGGTCATCACGAGTTCCAACACGAACGATTGCATGGCCGAGCCAGCGGGCAACGTGGCTCCGAGTGTGGAATTGGTCGGGAAGAGGAATCGCAAGAGCAGACAGGCGAGCAAAGCCCCCGCGGTCTGGGCTAGGATGTAGGGAAGTAATTTATGGCGCTCGAACCGGCCGGCCAGCCAGAAGTTGAGTGTCACCGCCGGGTTCAGATGAGCTCCGGAGATATCTCCCAGCGCATAGATAAGAGCTAGCACGATGAAGCCGAAGGTGAGGGCGATGCCCGGATGCGTGATCGCTCCATTCGAAACCTGATTGATGACGATGGCTCCGCAACCGGTGAAGACGAGCGCGAAGGTGCCCATCAATTCAGCGAGCGCATGGCGGGTCAGAGGTTTCATGGCAGACATCAGGAACAACAGGCGGAGATGATTTCGTCGGCCTTATTGTTGACCTTATGCAAGCGCTTCAGGTCGCGCTGATAGATGGCTTCGGTCTGGGCAGTTTGGGCGAGCGCTTTGAGTTGGAGCTGGACGGCGGCTTCGGGTTTGGCAGCCAGTTCGTAAATCATCCAGTTTTTGTGGCGGCGGCTGGTGGCCAAGCCATGCTCACGCAGGGCGGCGAGATGTTTGGATATCTTCACCTGCGGTGCATCCAGCACTTCCTGAAAATGGCAGACGCATAGCGGACCTTGCAGCAGGAGGTGCAAGATGCGCAGTCGTGTCTCATCAGCCAACAGGCTGTGGAGCTTGGCAAGCTTCATGCATTTATATGCTCCTAAAAGAATATACTTGCAAGAGAATATGTCAGGCCGGCTTGCTGTTGTAGTTGGAGGAAGGGTGGCTTATCAATCGATGGCCGTTTTTCCCGTCAGACGGACTAGAGCGAAGCGGAGGCCGGCCCAGTGGGAGTTGTCACGGCGAATGCTTTTGGCGAGTTTGCGCGCGCGTTTCTGGGAGCCGGCCTGGATCTCTTCCAGCAGCTTCAACCACTCACGGGCCATGGGGCGTGGTCGGGCGTTGAACTCTGGTTCCAGTTCGTGCAGCAAGCGCAGGGTGGTCTGCCATTGATCGGCTTTCTTCAACTTCTCCCGGCATTCATCCAACAGGCGCGCATCGAAAGGCAGCGAGCTGTCGAAGAGCAGGCTGCTGAGTTCCAATAGGAAGCGGCAACGACGCAGCAATTCGCGCAATTCGGCGAGCTGATCCGGGGTCACATTGTCTTTCCCGATGTGAGCCAGCTGGCGGGTCAGTTCGCGGGTGAGGCGTTGCAGTTGCTGCTTTTGCTGACGGCGCAAGGGTGCATCGGTAAGTGGTTCCAGAGATTCGCGATGGGCAGTCTCAGAGAAATCCTTGAGTGACTTGGCTGCCCGTTCGGCCAAGTTTTCCAACTGCTTGCGATGGCGCTGTTGCAGCCGTTCCGAGGCCCAATCGATCGCGGCTTGATTTTCCGGGGTCTCGAGTTTTTGGAACAGCTTCAGGGCGGACTTGGGCTGTTGCACCTGTTCCAGCATGAAACGCAGTTCGGTCAAGGCAGGTTGGGCCTTGGCGTGGATGCGACTTGGCAATGATTTATCGGCAGACTCGCGGAGTTGCTGATACGCGCGGATGAGCTTCAAGCATTCGGTGGTGCGGCGGAAGCGTCCGCGCGCCAGGCTCTCGAGAGCTTGCTGCAGACTGGTGGCCTTCCCATCCAACAACTGCCGCAGTTGCACCACGTGGAGTTTGGCTTTCACAATCGGTTCAGGCATTGGTTTCGGAAGCGGTTTCCTGCTGACGACGGATCAGGGTGGTGACGCAGTTCACCAAGTCTTGCGGCTTGAAGGGTTTGAAAATGACTTCTTCGGCAAACAACTTTTCCCGGATGGTGGCGACGATTTCCGGAGATACTGCGGTCACGATGACGACTGGAGGAGCGGGCTGCTTGCGGGCGTGAATCTGGCGGGAAATCTCCAAACCACTCACCGAAGGAAGCATCAGATCGAGGATGATGACGTCAAATTCGTTCCGGGTGGCCAGCATCAGGCCGATCTCACCATCGGCGGCGGTGGTGGTTCTGATGCCGTGCCGTTCCAAGTGATAGGCGATGAGGGTGGTCAGATCACGCTCGTCTTCTACGACCAATGCTTTAGGCGGTTCTTTGCTGATTTCTAAGGCTGCTTCCATATGTGGTGCAAAATGGACCACATAGAAGCCTTAGTTTTGCATCGGTTGCATGGCTGTCAGGTTACAAAACGGTGAAATGCCGGGATTGTAACGATAACGTCACAGGAAGGGGCTTTCGGGTAAAAATAAACCGGGCGTGGGGATCTGGGGAAGATCCTCCACGCCCGGGGAGTTTTCGGAATCAGTACAACAGTGGGACTATGTAGATTTCCGATCCGAGTGTGTACTCACCCAGACCGAAACTTGTTGGGCATTCAAAGAACAATCTAGTCAACTAACTACTCAGCATCTTTGCCCGAAATTTGTGCTAGTCCGAGGAGAAGATTGCCATAGATCCCCAAAAGGTCAAGTAAGGGGTTTACGGTATTTTCTTGTTCGAGAGCCAGATGAACCATCCGCCCAAGGCAAACAACAAAATCAGCCACCACAGATAACGCAATTCGCGCGCCGCCATTTCGGCAAAGGCCAAGAACGGTGGGAACAGCAGGAACAACAGCAGCAAGACGCCGCCGGCGACTGCGAGCCGTATCCTTTGGCGTTGTTGCGGAGTGCGCATGGTCATTATGGTCTGCGAGTTTCGTTGGCGGGCAGTTGCATCAATACGCCAGAGCCTTTCCCGCCGATCACCAAGGGACTTTCACCATCCCACTTCTCTACAATCTGCAGATCAATATACACCGGATTGATGCGCAGTGCTTCACCACGAATGGTGATGGACTCGGCTTCGCCCTTCGCTTTGATGATGGCGGTGTCGGCATCGATCTTCGCCTGCTCTTGGGCGAAGCGTGCTTTGTTCGCTTCTTGTTCTCGCACCATCTTCTGTTCGATGGCGGTTTCCAGTTCATGCGAGAGCGTGAGGTCTTGGATGACGACATCCACGACTTCAAGGAAGTTGGTACCCACTTTGCGGCGGGCAGCTTCCAGTGCGCGTGTCTTTATCTCTTCGCGCTGCTTCACGATCATCTCCGCTGTGTGCAAGGCGGTGACTTCTTTCAAAGCCTCTTGCACGCGTGGCGCGATGAGGCTCTCGAACGGAGCACCAGCGTATTCCTTGAAGATCTTCACGACAGATTGCTCGGGCACGCGATAGAGCACTTGCACTACGGCGTTCACCTGTTGCAGGTCGGAGGAATAGCACTCGGCTTTCATCTCCTGGGTTTGCTGGCGTATCATCACGGGTTCCACCGAGGAGATGAACGGAGCTTTCATGCCGAAGCCTTCTTTCAAGAACTCCGGCGCGACCTTGCCGAGAGTCACGCGGACACCGCGATAGCCCGGGTCCACCACATAGGTGGCTTGTGCACCGACAATCAGCAGCAGGAAGATGATGACCGCTGCGCCGATCAGCTTCGGCACCCAGGCGCCGGAGTTGTCGCCGTCACCCGGTGAATCCACGATGATAGGACGTTTTGCTCTCATTGTTTGTCCTCCCGTTTGGTTGTTTGCAGGGGCAGCACCATCTGGGAGCCTTTGACATCCGGGTCCAGCACCCGGGGCGTGCGCCCTTTCCACTTGTCGACGATCTGCAGTTCCAGAAACGACGGGTTCTTGGCGAGTGCTTCGCCTTGGATGCGGATGGCCTCGGCGTCACCACGGGCTTTGATGACCGCAGTCTCTGCTTCGATCTCGGTCTTTTGCTGCGTGTACTTCGCTTTCGCGGCTTCCTGTTGCTGCACCATCTTCTGCTCGATGGCGGTTTCCAGTTCCTTGGTTAGCGAGATGTCTTCCACCACCAGATCGTTGATCTCGAGGATGGTGCCGACTTTGTTCCTGGTCAGCTCCAGTGCCTTGTTCTTGATCATCTCGCGGTTCTGCACGATCTGCTCGGCGCTCTGTTGTGCGGTGACTTCTTTCAAAGCTTCGTGCAAGCGCGGGGCGATCAGTGATTGGAAAGGGTCACCCCAGTAATCCTGGAAGATGCTCACAGCGGAGGCCTCCGGGATGCGATAGAGCACCTTGAGTTGGGTCTTCACCTGTTGCAGATCGGAGGAGTAGCAATTCGCCATCAACTCGGATGTCTGCTGTCGCACGTTCACGTTGACGATGCGGGTGACGAAAGGGGCTTTTAAGCCGAAACCCTCTTTGAGGAATTGCGGATAAACTTCACCCAATGTCACGCGCACGCCCCGAAAACCTGGCTTCACCACATAGGTGGCTTGCGAACCGGCCAGGATCAGGGCGAACACGATGATGGCGATTCCGGTCAGTCTAAGGGAGGTCGCATTCATTTATTACCTTGGAAGCGAACATGCGCCCTCACACCCACAGATGCAAGGGGAACTGGATTCCAAACACGGAGAGCTTTTCTAATCAGTCGCCAAAAAGCTTTTTCAGCTTGTCCCGCGCATCCTGTTCGCGCTTGTCGGCGGCACCGGCACCCCGCCATTTGCGGCGGGCGAATTCGAAGTATTCGCAGAAGTTGGCCATGTGCTTTTCCATTACCGGTTCGGCCCGGCGCTCACGGCATTGATAGGCCACTTTCGCATCATAGTGCACACAGTTCAGGCACACTTTCATGTCCATGCCGCATTGATGGCAGGAGTCGTTGCGTCCCGGCTGGCCGGGGATTTTCCATTCCCACCCGCATTTGTGGCAGTGCAGTGTCATGGGCGGAGTCTAAAGGAAGTGCGGGCGAGGCTCAATTTTTTCGTGCTGTTGGCGGCTGGCCCCTTACTATGTCTCCACCATGCCGGGTGAATACGACCAACTGCTCGAGGCAACCATCGAGCACCTCCAGCAATTGAAGGCGCACGGGACGCGTTTTGTGACGGTGGATACTGCCGCGCTCAAAGCCCTTACTGCGCCGGTTGCTCCGGCCAAGGCACCGGCTCCGCGTTCCCTTTCGGCACAGGCCCAAACAGTTGCCGCAGCTCCGGCACCCGTTACGCCTAACACGGCTGCTCCGGTAAAGGAACGCAGCGTCTTTGCGCCGGCGGCTGGCATCCCGCCGGAACCGGTCATCGAACCATTGGCTCCCGAAGCGAAGCCTGCGGCGATGGCTGAGTTGCGTGCCCGGGCATCCATCTGTGTGAAGTGCCCGAGTCTGGTGGCCGCGCGGACGCAAGTGGTCTTTGGCGTGGGCGATGTGAATGCCGAGCTGATGTTCGTAGGGGAAGCTCCGGGAGCGGATGAAGATGCGCAGGGCGAGCCGTTTGTGGGTGCGGCGGGTCAATTACTCACCAAGATCATCCAGACGATGGGGCAGTCTCGCGAGACCGTTTACATCGGGAACATTTTGAAATGCCGTCCCGATATGCCGCCGGGCGCTTCAGGAAATCGCAAGCCGACGCCGGCGGAGATGCGGACATGCATCCCGTATCTGCACGAGCAGATCAATATCATCCGGCCCAGGGTGATGGTGGCATTGGGTGCGACGGCGGTGGAGGGACTTTTCGGCAAGCCCATACCCATCACGAAACAGCGCGGCAACTGGATGACCTACCGCGACATTCCGGTGATGCCGACGTTTCATCCGGCTTACCTCCTGCGCAACCAGGCGATGTCTGAGAAACGCAAAGTGTGGGAAGACATGCTGGCGGTGATGGAGCGGCTGGGACTGGAAATCAGTGAGAAGCAGCGTGGGTATTTCTTGCGGGGATAGAGTTTTTAACCGCAGCCCCGACTAAAGCCGGGGTGAAATGGACGCAGATTAGCACAGATGGGGGCAAGCTGTTTGCTGAGGGCAACAGCACGGTTGGCAGTCTCTGTGAAAAGCCTCCTTATCCCCTAAGCACAGAGGTCAAGCCATAGCCAAAGAAAACGAGTGCGGCCAGCAGCACCAAGAAGATTGTTACCACCCAGATAGAGGCAGCAAGTTTGCCAAAGCGTTGACGCAAGCGGATGTAAATAAAGGCGTCCAGCCAGGGCAAAGTCAGAGTGACGGGCAGATACAAAAAGAGGAAGTTATTGCGGATGTGATTTGAGATCTGCAGTACTTGCCTGACACAGATCGGTAACGATTCTCCTTCCAAGATGTCACGGAAGAATATGGGCGCGGGCATCAGGTAAAGCGCCAGATTCGTCAGATGTAAAACCCCATGAATGACCAGCATGACGATGACGTCATGCTTGGTGTCGGCATCAGCAGTGTTCCAGAAGGTCATTTTCATCGTGGCGTGAAGTAAGTATCGGCAATGCTTCTTAGTTGCCACTTCATGCCCCAAACGCAGAAGCAGGCACACCAAATGAGCAGTATTACGACGAGAATGTTCCAGGCCGCCGAAGCAACTTTTCCAAGACGTAGGCGCAGTTGGACGAAAACCCAAGCGTCCAGCCACATGAACACCAACAAGCCCGGCAGTACAGGGAGGAGGAAATTGTCCCAGATGGTGCGCGAAATCCCCAAAACCAGTCTGGTAAGAGCCGGATGAGCCTCTCCATCCATCATTATCTTTACGTCATAAACACCGAACATATAGAGCACCAGATTCATGCCCACGAGTAAGCTGTGGATTGCGAGCATGATAATTGTGTCATGCTTTGTGTCCGCATCGGCGTTGCGCCAGGGCAGCAGGTTCATGGTTGCATGATTCCTTGGTTTTATTTGCAGCTTATTCCATACGATGCCATAACGTAGGCACTTAGCCAAACCGGAATGTTTTCAAGCAACCTATGAACTCGGACTCCGTTCCATCGTCCCGGCGAGATTTCTTGAAAGCGGCGGCAGTGACCGCAGCGGCCTTGAGCATGGCGGGGCAGGTGGGGGCGCAGGGCAGGCCGAAGCGGCAATCGGATTTGATCCGCAAGGAGAATGAAAAACCCGGGGCATTGGATTGGCAATTGACGCGGGTGCGATTGGATAAGACAGCGGGATTTCGTTCACCGGGCATCGAGGGGTATTGCTCGCACCAGAGCGTCAAGGCAGGGGATGAGTTGCGCATCATGGTGAGTACGCTTCCGGCGAGGCAGTTCACCATCGAGTTCTTTCGCATGGGGTATTATGGCGGCCGCGGTGCGCGGCTCATGCAGAAACTGGGGCCGATAAAAGGGCAGGTGCAGACGGTGCCAGATACGGGCGAGAACCGGCTCAAGGAATGTCGTTGGGAACCGAGTGCTACGCTCAAGATCCCTGAAGACTGGCCGAGCGGGGTGTATCTGGGGCGCTTGACCACGGTGCCTGAGTCGGCGGCAGAACCTTACTGGCAGAGCTACATCATCTTCATCGTGCGCGATGAGCGGCCAGCGGATTTCCTCTTTCAATGCAGCGACAACACGTGGCAGGCATACAACAAGTGGCCAGATAATTATTCGCTCTACACCGATCCCCGCGGCGCGCATGCAGTGGGGGTGTCGGTGAGCTTTGACCGGCCGTATGGGAAGTATGCGCAGATTTTTGAGCACCCGCTATCCATCGGGTCTGGTGAGTTTCTGTTATGGGAGTTTCCGTTACTCTACTGGATGGAGCAGCACGGATATGATGTGACGTATGCCTCGAACTCTGATTGTCTGCAGGTGGAGAATATCCTGCGGTGCAAGTCATTCATCAGTGTGGGGCATGATGAGTATTGGGATTTGCGGCAGTATGATGCGGTGAAGGCCTCCATCGATGCCGGGGTGAATGCATTGTGGCTCTGCGGAAATTCTGTCTTCGGGGTGACACCCTTTACGCCATCTTCGAGTGGACAAGCCAAGCGCATCCTGACGCGCAAAGGTATCTTCGGCGGATTGACTGATGAAGAAGTGGAGCAGGAGATCCGAGTGTTCACTAAGGAGTGGAAACGCGCGGGTCCAGATGAGAGCCTGATCATGGGCGCGCGGAGCATCGTGCCGTTCAATGGCGGTGGCGATTGGGTTTGCACCAAACCGGAGCATTGGGTCTTTGCGGGGACGGGGATGAAACGGGGTGAGGCGATACCGGGACTGGTCGGCTGGGAGCATCACGGGGCTCCGGCGAGGTTGCCGGGACTGGAAGTCGTCGCCGAGGGCACCGCCTGGCGGGGAGGGGTGACGCCGGCTCACTGGACCGCTACAGTCCATCCGGGACCGAAAGGAAATTTTGTGTTCAATGCGGCGACTATCTTTTGGACCCAGGGATTGTCCAGTCCTCCGGGACACATTCTGCCGTGGTCTCACTGGAGCCGTCCGCACGGGCTGGATGTGCGGGTGCAGAAGATAACGGAGAATGTGTTGAAGAGAGCCTTGGGCTGAGCCTCGGCGGCAAAATAGGCCTAGTGATTGTGACCGTTCCGATTTGACCTCAAGGCAGTATGAGGCCATGCTCAGGCTAGGCCTAGATGCTTTATAAATCCTATTGCGCCAGCAAATTATGATCGCAAGCAAGACATACTCAAAGGCGGGTTGGTTCCGGGCGGCATTACTCTCCGCCGCATTTCTGTTCGTCGCTCAAGTCAAAGCCGACGTCAAACTCCCCTCCATCTTCACCGACAACATGGTGCTCCAGCAGGGCATGAATGTGCCTATCTGGGGGTGGGCAGATGAAGGGGAAACGGTGACGGTTCAGTTCCGCGAGCAGAGGGTGGTGGCGAAAGCGATCAACGGCAAATGGAGCGTAAAACTCAAACCGCTAAAGGCGGGCGGGCCGGATGAATTTGTGGTCTATGGACGTAACCGCATCCAGTTGCGCAATGTGCTGGTGGGGGAAGTCTGGCTGTGCAGCGGTCAATCAAACATGGAGTGGCCTTTGGTAAAGGCTTTTGATTCCCAAGCGGACATCAAGCAATCCGCGAACTCCAACATCCGTCTCTTCAAAGTCGAGAACGTGAAGTCGGATGAACCATTGGATGACCTGAAGCAGCCGTGGAATGTGGGCAAGTTCGCCTGGCAGGAAGCCAGCCCTCAGTCTACGCCCGATTTCTCCGCAGTGGCGTATTATTTCGGCCGAGCCTTGGAAAAAGCGCGCGGCGTGCCGATTGGTTTGATCCAGAGTGATTGGGGTGGGTCTCCAGCTGAAGTCTGGATGAGCCAGTCTGTGTTGGAGGGAGATGCGGATTACAAGGCCAACATCTTGGATAAGTATCCAGCTGCCCGGGCGGCCTACGAAGCGGCTGCGGCGAAGCACAAGGCGGAAAAGGCCAAAGGGCCAGCCCCGCGGGCACCTTGGAAGCCGACGGAGCTCTACAACAGTATGATTCATCCCATCTTGGGCTACGGCATCAAGGGCGCCATCTGGTATCAGGGCGAATCGAATGCCGGCCGGGCTTGGCAATATCGCAGTCTGTTCCCGGACATGATCAAGAACTGGCGTAAGGATTGGGGGCAGGGCGATTTCCCGTTCTTGTTCGTGCAATTGGCACCATGGGATCGCAATAAGAAGCGTTCGCTGGCGGAGATCACGAAGGCGCCGGTCGAAAGTGATTGGGCGGAACTGCGTGAAGCGCAGACGTTGACCCTCAAGTTGACCAAGACCGGCATGGTGGTCATCACGGACGTGGGCGAGAAGGATGACATCCATCCGACCAAGAAGCTGCCGGTGGGTGAGCGGTTGGCATTGGCGGCCCGGGCACAGGTCTATAACGAGAAGGTCGTTTATTCCGGACCGATGTTTAAGAGCCTGAAAGTGAAGGGCAACACGGCCATAGTTTCATTTGATCACGTGGGTGGCGGTCTCGAAGCCAAGGGTGGCAAGCTGACCGGGTTCGCGATCTGTGGTGAAGACCAGAAGTGGGTATGGGCTGACGCAGAAACGGATGGCAAAGTGGTCACCGTGAGCAGCCCGGAAGTCGCCAAGCCGGTGGCGGTGCGCTATGGCTGGGCTGATTTCCCGGTGGTAAACTTGTTCAATGCGGAAGGCCTGCCTGCCTCGCCGTTCCGGACGGATGAATTCCCGGTGACGACCCAGCCGAAGGACGAGAAGAAGTAAACGAGTTTCCCAAAAACACAAAAGCCCGGCCAGTTCGGCCGGGCTTTTTGTTTTCCAGAAAGGTGATCAACCCATGATGCGGCTGCCGCTGGTGAGCTTGATTCCCTTGAGCTCCATCTCGAGCTGTTGCGGGTTGGAGGACTTGGCCAGTGCTTCGTCCTTGGTGATGATGCCGGCGTTGTAGAGGTCCAGCACGGATTTGTTGAAGTTCTTCATGCCATCCTCAGCGCCCGTCTCAATGGCGAGCGGAAGTTCTTTGAGACGGTTTTCTTCAATGAGCTTACGGACGATCGGAGAGTTCACCAAAATCTCCTGAGCCGGGACCATGCCGCCGCCGATCTTGGGCACCATACGTTGGGCTACGATGGCTTGCAGAGTGCTGGCCAACTGGCGGCGCACCTGCTCGCGCTCGTTCTCTTGGAAGAAGTCGAGAATACGAGTGACACCGAGGGCGGCATTCGTGGTGTGCAAGGTGGACATCACCAAGTGACCGGTATCGGCCGCGCCCATGGCGGTGCGGAAGCTGACGGCATCACGCATCTCACCGACCAGAATGATGTCCGGGTCCTGACGCAGGGCGTGTTTCATGCCTTTTTGGAAGGACTCGCAATCCAGACCGATCTCGCGCTGCTCGATGACGCACTGGTTGTCCTCGTAGCTGTATTCGATCGGGTCTTCCAGGGTGACGATGTGCTTGCGGTAATTATCGTTCAGGTAGCTGATCATCGCCGCCAGCGTGGTCGATTTACCGGAACCCGTGCCGCCGGCCATGAGGATGATGCCGCGGGGTGCCTCGGCGATCTTCAAGGTGATGGGGTCCAAGCCGAGACTCTCAAAGGAGGGCACTTCGCTCTTCACATGACGCATCACCAATGCGTAGGTGCCGCGCTGCATGAAGAAGTTGGTACGGAAACGGCCGGCCTCAGGCGTGTAGTAGGAAAAGTCAGCGCCTTTCTCCGTCTCAAACTGGTGCTTGGCGTGCTTCGGAATGATGTAGTCTTCGAGAAATTCGAAATATTCCTGGTCAGGGACGGGGGCTTCGATGGTGACCAGCTTGCGGTGGAGCCGGAAGACCACTGGGTGACCGGCCTTCATGTGAAGGTCAGAGGCTCCCGCGTCGACAGCAGCCTTCAGGATTTTGTGGAACAGGTCGATTCGTTCGTCGTGTACCTGGTGATGCATGACTCAACGAATACGCAGAAGAACTGGGCCAGTCTAGCCCAGAGAGAGCTACGACCGTAGTTTTTTCTAGGCTTGGGCCAGCACGCCGAGTCGCTCTTGGGCCTGGCGGGAGAGATTCATGAAAACGAACGAGACGACATAGCCACTCTTGTGGCAGCCATCACAGGCGACCACGACTCCGGAGCCGCGCACTTTTTTGGCGTCAGGAGACTGGATGTCGATGGTCATCTCGGACCAAACGGGAACAGCCTTGCTGCTGAGAAATTCAATGCCATTGCGACGGAACTTGATCGCATTGGATGAGAGGGTGAGGCGTACTTCGGATTGGGGCTGCTGGTCGAATACACCAGAGGTATCAAGTTTGCTCGTGCTCATCGCTCTATAAATTTACCACATCTCCGTCGCGCGTCAATTTGCAGTTAATCACCACTCGATGACGGCTGCACCCCAGGTGAGCCCGGCACCGAAGGCCAGCAACAGGACGAGGTCGCCTCGTTGGATGCGGCCTTCTGAGACGGCTTCATCCAAGGCGATGGCAACAGAGGCAGCGGAGGTGTTGCCGTATTTGTGGAGATTCACGAACAGTTGTTCTGGCGTGGCCCCCAAACGATCACCCACGGCATCGATGATGCGCTGATTGGCCTGATGAGGGATGATGCACTTGATCTGGGAGATATCGAGCTCGCAACGCTTCAAGGCTTCTTGAGAGGCCGTGTACATGGCGTTCACGGCATTCTTGAAGGTCTCCTTGCCGTCCATGCGGAGGTAGTGCAGTCGGGCATCCAACGACTTTTGTGTGGCCGGATTGCGGCTGCCGCCACCGGGCATGGACAGGAGCATGGCCTTGTTACCATCGGCACCCATGCAAGCGGTAAGGAGGCCATGGGAATTGGGGCGGTTCTGCAGGATGACGGCCCCGGCACCATCGCCGAAGAGCACGCACGTGTTGCGGTCTGACCAATCGATGATGGAGGAAAGTTTTTCGGCACCGATGACCAGCACGGTATTGTAAGTGCGGGACATGATGAACTGCTGGCCGACCTCCAAGGCGTAGATAAATCCGGAGCAGGCGGCTTCCAGATCAAAGGCGGCGGCCTTCTTGGCGCCGAGTTTGCTTTGCACCAGGCAGGCCGTGGCGGGGAAGGGCATGTCCGGCGTGATGGTGGCGACGATGATGAGATCAATCTCCTCCGCTGTGACACCCGCGCGCTCCATGGCACGAAGGGCGGCCTTGGTGGCGATATCGGAGGTGAATTCTTCAGCGGCGGCGACGCGCCGTTCCTTGATGCCGGTACGGGTGGTGATCCATTCGTCCGTGGTCTCGACCAGTTTCTCCAAGTCGGCATTAGTGACGACCTTTTCGGGCACGTAGGCACCGACGGCGCTGATGGAGCAGGTGCGACCTTTGAAATCGTGTGCGGCGCGAGGGTTCTTCAACTTGCGGGCAGGGGTGTTACTCATTTGGCAGGTAAAGCAGTTACGGTGGCGAGCTTGGCGTTCGCCTGGTTGATCTCTTGGATGATCAACTCGTTGAGATGGTGTTTCACGGCCTCGCCGGCAACACGGATGGCGTTCATGACCGCTCTTTCCCGGGCGCCGCCGTGGGCTTTGATCACGTTGCCGTTCAGGCCTAAGAGGACGGCACCACCATAGACTTCCGGGTCGAGCCGGCTCTTGATGTTACGAAACGCGCCTTTGGCGATCAGGGCACCCATCTTGTATATCGGAGTTGCGGTAAGCTCGGATTTTAGCAGGCTCATCATGGCATAGCCAAGCCCTTCCGAAGTCTTAAGGACGATATTCCCGGTGAAACCGTCGGTGACCACGACATCCACCGCATCATCAAAGAGATCGTAGCCCTCAACATACCCGATGTAATTGAAGTCGAGGTGGGAGCAAAGGCGATGCGCTTCGCGGGTCAGTTCGGTGCCCTTGGTCTCCTCCGAGCCGTTGCTGAGGATGCCGATGCGTGGCTTGGCTTTGCCGAGCAGTTCACGGGCGTAGATATTGCCCATGATGGCGAACTGCAACAGATGGGAGGGTTCGCAAGCCGGATTGGCCCCAGCATCGATCAGCACGAAATCCCCTTTGCGCGAGGGCATGCGCGCGGCGAGGACCGGCCGTTCGACATTTTCCAATCGGCGCAGCTTCATCGAGCCGGCCACCAGAGCGCCGGTATTGCCGGTGGAGATGACGGCATCTGCCTTGCCATCCTGGACGAGCCCGATGGCCCGGACCATGGAGGAATCCTTTTTTTTGCGGATGGCTTCCAGCGGTTTGTCCTCCATGGTGAGGACTTCGCTGGCGTGCTGGATACGCAGTCGCTTATCAAGCAAAGCAAGGCGATCGACGCCGACTTTTATTTCGGCCTCGTCGCCTACGACAATGAGTTCGTGAATGTGGGGGTAGGCTTCGAGCGCCAGCTTGACACCGGCAAGGATGACCTCGCTGCCGTTATCTGCCCCCATCACATCCACCGCGATGCGCATAGATGGAAAGAGCGCGGTAGGTGACACACCAGCCGCGCCCAGCTTGGAAAAGCTTAGCCTAAGGCTTCCACCGTCAGGACCTGACGGCCCTTATAGGTGCCGCAGCTCGGGCAGACCCGGTGAGGGACCGCCGGTGCGCCGCACTGCGAGCAGGTGGAAAGCTGTGGCAGCTTCAAAACACTGTTGTAAGCCCGGCGCATGCGCTGACGGCTCTTCGATGGCTTACGTTTTGGTACGCCCATAAAATTATCCTTAATCCAGTTTCAGTTTATCCAAAGCCGCCCACGGCGACGGAGCATCCTCCGTTGCTTCAACCGATGAATCAGAGGACGACATTGAGGCTGGTTTTTTCCAGCCTTTGCAGTCGTCTCCGCACACCGGACGTTGCGGCAATTCGAGCAGCATATGTTCCCGGATATACGGAGTCAAGTCCACGCAATCGTTGTCTACGGGCACCGCGTCCTCGCCACTCAGGGGCAGATGACAGGCCCAAGCCTCTTCCCGGATCGGGAAATCAAACGGCTTGAGGCAACGGGAGCATTCGCATTTCAGGGTCAATTCAAAGCTGCCCTGCGCCAACAAGGCATTGTCCATCAGGGAGATTTCCAAATCATACTTTAACGGTAACGGTGTTTTGATGAGCTCATCTAAGCCAGCAATGCCCAGTTCTTCACCTGTCAATTCGCCAGTCTCCTGCCGGGAGTCTTCCTCCAAGTGACGCAGATTTACGAGTAACGCCATGGCCTCAATGTCCGTCAATCCGCCGGATTTGCAAGCTTCTCCAGCAGCGCTTTTTTGACGCCGACCGGCACAAAGGTGGTGATATCGCCGCCGAGCCGCGCAATTTCTTTGATGATGCGGGAACTGAGGAAAGTGTAGGTGTCCTTGGGCATCATGAAGATGGTTTCTACGCGCTCATTCAAGTTTCGGTTCATGAGCGCGAGTTGGAATTCGAACTCAAAATCCGACACAGCGCGCAGTCCGCGGATGATCGCATCCGCACGTTGGTCATCCACATAGTTCACCAAGAGTCCGCTGAAGCCATCGACCTCGACGTTGGGCAGATCGCGTGTCGCCTCGGCCACCATGTTGCGACGCTCCTGCATGGTGAAGTAGGGGGATTTGCCTTCGTTCTGCGCCACGGCCACGATGACGCGGTCAAACAATTTGGACGCCCGCTGGACGACATCCAGATGACCGTTCGTGAAGGGGTCGAAACTGCCTGGATAAACCACGGTGCGCATAGGGATAACGTAATGAGGCGCGGGAATCTCGGGAAGAAATTTTAACGGCCTATGTTTTCAAGGGCGTTTTCAGCTCGGTCGAACTCTTCGCCATCATCGCCGTTTGATCGGCCTCTTTCTCGCTTTCACGCCACGGAACCTCATAGATGGGTACCGGATCTTTGATGCCTTTGACCATCACGGGGGGCAGGCTGGAGCATTTGGCGGCCAGATCGGGGACAAATTTTTGCAACTCTTTATAAGTGGACTCACCGATGATGATGCGACCACGGCCCGAGACACCTTCCAAACGGCTGGCCAGGTTCACTTCGCGTCCGAACACGGTGTAGTTCAAGATATGCTGCTCCGAACCCATCAGCCCGACGATGCAGATACCAGTATTGATGCCGGTGCCGAGTGAGAGCAAGGGCAGCATGTTCAGCGGATACTTGCCTTCCTCAGCGCGCTTGATGTTTTCTTCTTCGCGTCGTTTGTTTTCCGCGGCGCGTTCCACATTCAGCTTATGCATGGCGCGCTGGGCATCGATGGCTGCCTGCACGCAGGAGACGGCGTGTCGCTCATTAGGCGTCGGTGAACCCCAGAAGGCCATCACGCAATCTCCCATGTATTTATCCAGCGTGCCGTTATGCAGTTTGATCTGGTCGGCGATGGTGGCGAGATAGAGATTCACCGTGGCCAGCGTCTCTTGCGCCGTGCGGTCGAAGTGTTCCTCAGCTTCCTCGCCAGTCAGTTTGTGTTCCTGCACGAATTTTTCTGCATTCGCCTGGTTCACATCCGTCATCTGGGTGAAACCGCGGACGTCGGAGAAGAAGACGGTGATGTTACGGCGGCTGCCGGAGAGGTTCAGTTGCTCGGCGGTGAGCAGTTCGTTCACCACGTTCGGAGAAACGAGTTTGGAGAAGACCGCTTTCACCCGCTTCTTCTCACTCTCCACGAAGACGACCAGATACGTCACCAAGGCGACGTGCGTCAGGAAATTACCACCGATCACCGGCATGGTGATGGGGAGCCAGTAACGGTTGCCGATGTAGAGACCCAGTGCCGCCATGATGTAGAAGGCGGAAACCCCCAATACCATGATAGAGGGCCATGGTGGCGGAAGGCGCAAGGTGAACCAGGTGCTCAGGATGCCCAGCAGGATGATCATGAGCAGCTCGATGCCGACACCGCTGCGCTGGACGAACTGGTTGTTGATGATGGAATTGGCCACGTTCCAGTGTTTGCTCACCAGATACGTTTCCTTCTCCAAGGCGGTGGCACCGACATCCGAAATGTTATTGCCGGCACCGATGGAGCCGATGATGACCAGCTTGTCCTTAAAGGGCGAATCGCTCTCCATGTTCTTCAAGCCCTCCGCCCGGATCTGTTTCATGTAGTCCCGGTAATCTTCCGGAGTGCCGTTTTGGCGGATGTAATCCAAGTTCAGGATGAGTCCATAGGTCAATTGGGTCAGATGCTCCGTATCGTTCCACGGGATGCTCCAGTTCACGTAGAAGTAACCGTCAGAATCCAACGGGATGATGCGTTTCACGCCGTTGTCCCCCTGTAAGATGATGCGGTCGTCCTGCACGATGCTTCGGGTCAGGTCCAGGCCCAGTTCTTTGGCGGCCAGCACGATGCCCATGTGCCAGAGGCGGCCACCTTCCGGGGTGTCCTTGTAGGCCTTGGCCCGGCGCAAGACGCCGTCAGAATCGTTATCACTTGTGGCATGGCTTATGGCCATGGCGTTGGTGAGGAACATCTCGTGAGGCAGGATGGGCTGCCAGCTGTTCGTATAGGTCTCACCGAAGGTGGCCAAGATGACGCGTCCGGATGACTTGATCTCTTGCGCAAAAAACTCATCCGAACTGAGCTTCTTGCCATCAGGCAGCTCCACGCTTGTATCATCGTTGGGCGGCCGTATTTCGGAGAATAGGATGTCAAAGGCAACCGCCTTGGCGCCTTGGGCGGTGAGTTCGCGGACTGCCTTGCCGTAGAGCTGGCGCGGCCATGGCCAGTCATAGCCTAGAGCTTCGTTTACATCGATCAGGCTCTGATCATCGATAAATACGGCGGCAAGATTGGTCGCGGTAGTAGAAGGATAATTCGCGGCTTTTTGGACCCGCCAGTCATAGGTCCACCACTCCAAGCGCTCGAACAGTTGCAAGGCCGGTACCTCACGCTGGAATAGACGGAGCCCGCAAACGACGAAAATGACGCTGGCCGCGATGATTAGCGGCAAGTGTTTCTGGATACGGGCGTTCACTGGTGTGTAGGTAAACAAAAACCCCAGAGCAACTCAAGGTCACTCTGGGGTCAGGATAAGATGGCTATCGGATTATTCTGGGGTGTTATTGGAAGACTACGTCTCAGTCTCCGTTTCTGTTTCCTCCCCACCACGACCCACATTGGGGCTCACGATCACTTGCACATCACGGCCACGGGCACCAGGGCCACGCACGCGGCCACCGGGATTCAGACGCTCGGCAATCTGGCCAAGTATTTGAGCAATCTCCGGAGAAACGGTCACGATGATCGGAGGACCACCTGGGCGAGCCGGCGGCAAAGCGACTTGATTCGCACCCAAGGTGATGGGCGCGGAGGGAATGCCGTTGACGACGAAATTCACTACCACCGTGCCGCCCATGCAGACGACGCCTTGGCCGGGGAAGATGGCATACTCAGTACCGCGGATACCGGCGACGCCTTGCGCGTGCTTCACTTCATACTGGGAAGCTTTGGAAAGCTTCTTCACTTCGCCCACCAGACCGCCTTTTTGCAGGTCAAGCCGGGTCGTCGCCTTGATTTCTTTATCGCCAGCCACTTTTTCAAGCGTCAGCTCTTTGAACATCACTGTGCTCTCGGCAGCTACGCGGAGCAGCTGGCCGTTGTCACCGAGCCAAACTTCCACTGCGGAGTCTGGTCCTGTGCTGATAGTATCGCCCTCGTTAAGAACCTGACCGACCTTAACATTGGCAGAACCAGCCACCTTTTTCACCTCGGCTGTACCTTTGGTGACGTTGTTGCCGGGCGTCGCAGCTTGCAGGCTTGTGGTGGTCACCATGGCGACCATCGCCAGCAAACTGGCCGAAATTTTCAGGAACGAGATTGGTTTCATATTGAGACTCCGCACAATGTAACGACAAGTCGCCTCGTCTATTTGACTAACATAACTAACCCTTCACCCGCTGCAGGTCAATCGCATATTATCGGTACCTTTGTTACATTTCCGTAACCGGGCCGCAGGCTTTCCTTCGCCTTTGAACAGCACATTCCAAGCCATTTGCTTTTTTGCCAAACCTCACCGGATTTTGCTCCCTTTTCCCAGAGAGGCATGGCATTATCCACAGACTGGGTCTGAAAAATAATGAATTCACCCACCCACCAGCCCTTGCGGAAGACCGCCTCCCGACATGGCGGACGCCTCCTGATTGTCGATGACAACCAGTTGAACCGCTCCCGGCTGGCTCAGCGTCTCAAGGATAACGGCTATGAGGTCGAGACCATCGATGATGGTTTCAAGTCGTTGGAACTCGTTCGTAAAGAACACTTTGACCTCATTTTGCTAGATACCATGATGCCTGGTATGCCGGGGGAGGAAGTTCTCCGGGAGCTCAAAGATGATCCTGCTACCCGTGATATCCCTGTCATCATGATTTCCGGTCTGGATGAGGCCGAGTCCGTGGCTACCTGCATCGAGCTCGGTGCGGCGGACATCCTCTCCAGCCCGTTTGACCCGGTCCTGCTCCGGGCCCGGATCGATGCCTGCCTTGAGAATCGCCGCCTGCGGGAGCAGGAAGCCAGGCACCTGCAGCAGCTCCAGGCGGAGATGGAGCATACGGACCGGTTGGTAAATGTGGTCATCCCCATCGGCCTCGCGCTCATGCGGGAGCCGGATTACGACAAGCTGCTGGAAAAAATCCTCATCGAGGCCAAATCCATCTGCCGCGCGGATGGCGGCACATTGTATCTGCGCTTTGCGGACAAATTCCTGAATTTCGTCCTGGTCCGGAATGATTCGCTGAAGATCAACCTCGGCGGCAGCACGGGCAATCCCATCAAGTTCCCGCCGCTGAACCTGTATGATCCGGAGACCGGCAAGCCCAACCACCAGCAGGTGGCGTGTCATGTGGCCCTCTCGGGCAAGTCCGTGAACATCGCGGATGCCTACCATGTGGAAGGCTTTGATTTTCGCGGCACGCGGGAGTTCGACCAGCGTACCGGCTATCGTTCGCAGTCCTTCCTGACCGCGCCGCTGCTGAACGAGCAGAACGAGGTGATCGGCGTGCTCCAGCTCATCAACGCGCAGGATCTGGAGGGCAAAGTCATTCCTTTCGATCCGATTTTGCAGCAATCCGTGGAATCCCTCTCCCTCCTGGCCGCGGCGGCGGTGGAGAATTATCAGAAATTGCAGAGCATCCCGGCGACTTAGCGAAGGGTGGAGCTTAACCCCCGAAAACGCAGCAGCGAACGTGAGCAGGTACCCTCTCTTCCCCCTGCCTGCTATCCCTTCCCGAAATCCCCTCGCACTGAGACCGCCAGTCCGAACACTTCCTCCTGCCGGATCACCGGGCGCGGCGCGAAGCCTGCCTTCTCCATATACTCCTGCCACTCCACGCCGTGCTCCTCGATGGCTGGCCCGTAGCGCAGATGGGCGGTGAGGTGCGCGGCTTCATGGCACAACGTCTCGAAGAGCAGTTTTTCATTCTCCGGGAGCAGCAGCACGCCATTCAGGAAAATCTGGCCGCGCTGGATATCACATTTGCCCAGCGCCAGCCCGAGTTGATCTGAAAAAGAGATCTTCGCCTCGCGCGACAGGCGATACAGCCCCCAGAGACTGCACCACTTCTCCAGCTCGCGGTGGAGTTGCATCAGCGTGTCTTGTGTCGGTGCTTTCAATCCAAGTTTGAATGAATTTGCCGGACCCATGGATTCCGCAAAACGCTGGAGATTGCAAGCGGCAGCTTTTTGCGCGCGGCTTCTTGAATCAGCGTCGCCTGCCAATTCGGGATTGCACCGCGTGTCCATTCAGCTATCACGGGGCCATGCCTCGCCCTTGCCTGACTGTTTTCGCCGCCGTGTGCTTTGCATTCACTTTGTCCTTGAGCAGTGCTGCTGCGGCGGGACTGGAGTTTGCCTGGACCATGAGTGCCGGCGGTAAGGGGAATGACAAGACCCGGGCCATCACCACGGATGCTCAAGGAAATGTCTATCTGGCGGGAGAGTTCAATGGACCTGCGAAATTTGGCGAACACGAATTGCCGGGCGCGGGCAGTTATGACTATTTCCTCGCGAAGTGTGATGCCAACGGAAAGTTTCTCTGGGCGCACAGCGGCGGTGGCACGGCGATTGACCGGGCGTACGGCGTGGCTACCGATCCGCAGGGGAATTGTTATGTCACCGGACATTACCAGAGCACCAACGCCACGTTCAGCGGCCAGGCGGTCGGTAACGCGGGTGATTACGATGTCTTCGTGGCCAAGTATTCTCCGGCGGGAGACTTGCTCTGGCTCAAGTCCGGCGGCGGCAAGGGATATGATTATGGTCACGGCATCGCGGTGGACACGCGGGGCAATGCTTATGTCACGGGGGCCATCGTGGGTGATGCCCTGTTCGGTGACACCACTCTCACCAATCCGCCGGGTGCACATGTCTTCTGTGCCAGTTACGATACCCAAGGCACGTTGCGCTGGGTGAAGACTACCGCGGGCAAAGGGGCGAGCAGTGGTCACGGGATCGCGGTGGATGCCGCCGGAAATGCTTATGTGGGTGGTTACACGGGCGGCCTCAGCAGCTTGGGTGGGCATAGCCTGACCAACGCGAAGGGCCGCGATTTGCTGGTGGCAAAATTTACGCCAACTGGCGAGATCGCTTGGGTCGCGCAAGGCCATGGCAGCACGAATGCCATGGCCCATGAGATCGCGGTGGACGCACAAGGAAACGTCTGGGCCGCTGGCATGTTCAAGGGGACAGCAAATCTGGCGGCGGACCAGGCCACGACCAGTCACGGGGATAGCGACTGGTTGCTGGTGCATTACGACCGCGACGGCAAGCAGCGCTGGGCCCGCAGTGGTGGTGGCCCCAAGGTGGATTACGGCTTGGGCATCGTGGCGGGGAACAAAGGAAGTGCGTATCTGACCGGTGAATTCTCGGAGACGGCCAGCTTCGACGGGCGCACTCTGACCTCCCGCGGGGCAACGGATGTCTATCTTGCCGTCTTCGGACCGGATGGGAAAATAACGGACCTGTTGCAAGCTGGCGGTGACAAGGGAGACAACGCCTACGTCATCACCCGTGATGCGACAGGGAACCTGTATCTCTCCGGCTCCTTCGGCGGCACCGCCAGGTATGGCGAGCACAACATCTCCAGCAGCGGTGGCAATGATCTCTACGTGGCCAAGGTGCGGGCTAAGTAGCGTTGCGCTTGGGCCGCCAGAAGAAGCAGGCGATCAACATGGCGAGCGCCGTGGCGAACGAAAGCTTGGCACCCTTAATGAACTCGTGGTCCACATATCGGAGCCGAATCACGCTCTTGCCTTCAGGTATTTGCACCGCTTGAAAGGCGTGGTTCGCGCGGATCACTTCGGCCAGTTTACCATTTACTGTGGCCTGCCACGCTGGGTGCCAAGACTGGGCGATGACGGCTGCTGCGTAAGTGTTCGCCTCGGCTGTGAATGTGATCTCGTGCCGTTTCACCACGAGGTCACTGATGCTGGCTTTGAATTCAAAATTAGTCGGCAGTGGTGGAGGGACCATGGGCATCGTGGAAAGCCAGACTTCTGTGCGTGCATCGAAGTCATTAGCCGTGATCTTCTTCAGCACCTTTTCATGGTCATCCTCTTCTTGCATTTCCTGTAACACTGTCACCAAAGGCAACGCATTCGTGCGTGGACTCCACTCCACGGCTGATTTTGCAGAGGTCTCATAGCGTGCGCCGAGGAAATCCAAGATGCCTGCTGGGGGCGGAGTATTCGTCATCGCGTAGATTTTATCCTCCAGCTCCTTTTGCCATTTGAGCGGGAGGGTGGAGGAGCCGTTCACCTTGGGCATGCCGTCCAGTAGATTGAGGTTCGACCACAGCGCCATACGGCGGCCGAAGAACTCGGATTCAAATTCCGGGATGGTACTCATCAGCAAAACACCCTCCGCCTTGGGCGTGATGAAGACGCGGTAGAAATTCTCGGGCGTCACTTCCGGGAATTGCTGATGTTCGCGGATGACATTCGCCTCGAACACGCGCGCAGGCAGCGTCGGGTTCAGCTTGGGATAATGCAGGCACGCATCACCTACAAGCAGGGCGAGCAGGGCCAGTTGCAGGCCACGGCGACGCAGGGCATCGCCTTCCAGCAGGATGAAGCGCAGGAGCACCATCGCCCCGGCGAAGACGAAGAACCGCACGAGTGTGTTGCTCTTGATGACCGGCCAGTTGTCGTAGCCGGATTTGTTTGCCCACGCGATGCCGAGCACCACCAGCATGAGCGCGGCCACCCCGCCGATGATTTGCCCAAGCCGCTTGCCCTCGCGCAGCCCTCCAATGGAGCGATCGTCACTGACCGCTTGCCAGCCAAAGGCCGCGAGCAGGATGAGCGCGGGCATGGCGAGATAGAGGAACTTCACCGGGAAGCGGATGAGTGACCACACGGGTATATTCGCCCGAAGTGTTTCATAGCCCGGCAGATTCCCGCCCATCGCCAAGACCAGACCGAGCAAGGCCACGCCCGCCCAGAGCCAGCGCAGTTTGCGGCCGCTCTTCCACACCCCGAACAATGCGAGCACCAAAACCGTCGCGCCACAGTAATACGTGCTGATGAATTCCTGTCCCTGCTGGAAGAACGTGCCCTGATGCGTCATGATCTGGCGGATCATCGGCACGAAGAGATTCACCCAACCCCAGAGCGGAATGGACCAGTTGTTCGTAGTGAAGCCCGCGGTGCGATAGGATAACTCCAGCGTTTGGAAGAAAGGCAGCAATTGTGCGGCGCTCAGCCCGCTGACCAGCACAATGACACCGGTGAAGCGTCCGAAGTAATTCATCGGTTTGCCGCTGTGCCACCACGCCGCCAGCAACCAGAGCAGGGCGATGAACCAGGTGAAGAGGATGACCTCTGGGACACCCGAGAGCATCTGCAAGGTGCTGGTCACCGCCGCGCCGAGAATCCAGCGCCCGCCTGAGATCCAAGCATGGCGCAGGCTCCAGAGCACCCACGGCAAGAGACCGAGCACCACGGTGTAGTTCGGCCACATGAGTCCGGAGAGCGTCGCGCCGTTGAAGATGTAGAGCGTACCCGCCAAGGCTGCCGCGAAGCCGCCGAGCTTCAGGTCTACGGCCAATTTGCGCATGCCCATCCCCCCGATCCAGAAATGCAGCAGGCAGAAAAAACCCAAGGACCACGGCATGGGGAACAACACCATGAGCAGGCTGGGTGGATAGAGCACCATGGTACCCCATTGCGCGAGGAAGGGCGCCCCGCAATCACTGTAAGGATTCCATAGCGGCAGTTCCCCTGCGAGGATGGAGTCGCGGTAATAGTCCACAAACCCATAGCCCAACACGCCGTAATCGCGGAAGAACAGCGCCTTGGTGCCGAAGAACACGCCCTGATGCGTCAGGATAAGGGCGAGCGCGAGGAAGGCGCCGAACGCGCTTGCAGGATGCGCCTGTCCCCACGCCAGCAGACGTGCCAACAGGGACGGCGGTTGCGAGCCTTCGGTCATCCGCGCCAGTCTTGCCTGAGAGCGGGCGGGATGTCAGCCCGGAATAAACATTTGAGATTTCCGGGTAGTCCTGTTTGGGGCTGGTCTTGCCGGATGCTTTCGCGTAACAGACAAGGATATGCTTAACCGACGGGAATTTTATGACGCACGCGCTGAGGCGCGCCCACGTGAGGCGTCCCGTCATTATCACAAGCTGCTGGAGCGTTACTTCGCGTTCCTGGTGCCGCCCGGCTTGCGGGTGCTGGAGGTCGGTTGCGGCCTCGGCGATCTGTTGGCCGCGGTGAAACCAGCGGAAGGGGTGGGCATCGATTTCAGCCCCAAGACCATCGAATTGGCCAAGGCCCGGCATCCGGAGCTGGAGTTCCATGTCGCCGAAGCAGGCACTTTCACCAGTGAAGAGCCGTTCGATTACATCATCCTCTCGGACTTGGTGAACGACCTGCCGGATGTGCAAGCCGTGCTGGAGCAGTTGAAGAAGGTTTCCCACCCACGCACGCGTCTGGTCATCAATTTCTTCAACAACGTCTGGCGCCCGATCTTGGCGACAGCGGAGGGCATCGGCGAAAAAGCCCCCACGCCCCTGCAGAACTGGCTTTCGAGTTCGGACATGCAGAATCTCCTGCACCTCGCCGGGTGGGAGATGGTGAAGATGGACACGCGTATCCTCTGGCCAGTCTATACGCCTTTGCTCGGTCCTTTGTTGAACCGATTTGTCGCGCCGTTACTGCGTCCACTCTGCATGACCGTGTTCATCGTGGCGCGACCTGAGCCGCCGACGGACAAGGATCGTCAGTTCTCCTGCTCCGTCGTCATCCCGGCACGAAATGAAGCGGGCAATATCGAGGCGGCGGTCTTGCGCACGCCCGAGATGGGGAAGGGCACCGAGATCATTTTCGTGGAAGGCCACTCCAAGGATAACACGTGGGATGAGATCCAACGCGTCGTGGCGAAATACCCGCAGCGAAATATCAAAGTGCTCAAGCAACAGACCGCCGGTAAAGGTGGCGCCGTGCGCGAGGCCTTTGCCGTGGCCACGGGCGATCTGCTTTTCATCCTGGATGCCGACCTCACGATGCCACCGGAGGAACTGCCCAAGTTCTATGAAGTGGCGCGTAGCGGCACGGCAGAGTTCGTGAACGGGGTGCGGCTCGTCTATCCCATGGAGGACCAGGCGATGCAGTTCCTGAACATGATCGCGAACCACTGCTTCGGTCTGGCCTTTAGCTGGCTGCTGGGGCAAAGGCTCAAGGATACCTTGTGCGGTACCAAGGTGCTCTTCCGCAAAGATTATGAAGAGATCGCGCGGAACCGGAATTACTTCGGCGACTTTGATCCGTTCGGTGACTTCGACCTGCTCTTCGGCGCGGCGAAGCTGAATCTGCGGCTCATCGATCTGCCCATCCGTTATCAGGCGCGTACTTATGGCGAGACGAATATCCATCGCTGGCGGCACGGCTGGTTGCTGCTGCGCATGGTGATCTTCGCGGCGCGGCGGTTGAAATTCTTTGCGTGATGCCGATGCCGGTCCCGTTGTCACAGCATCAGGAGGAGATCCAGGCGAACCAACGCGCATGGGCACAGAAGCCGCTCTTGCAAGCCATCTATGCGGACCTCTACGCGCGGATAATCAAACAGATCGATGCCAGCCTGCCGGGGCAGATCGTCGAGATCGGTTCCGGCATGGGCAATCTGAAGACGCATCTTCCCGCAGCTCTTTGCACGGATCTCTTTCCGAATCCCTGGCTGGATGCGGTGTGTGATGGCTACGGACTGCCGTTCAAATCGGAAAGCCTTTCTCACCTCGTGCTCTCCGATGTGTTCCACCATCTGGAAGCCCCCAATGCTTTCTTGCGCGAAGCACAGCGCGTGCTGATCCCACCTGGACGCATTGTCATCATGGAGCCCTATATCAGCGCTTGCAGTTATCCGGTCTATGGCCTGCTGCACCATGAGCCGGTGGCAATGGACAAGCCGGTGAAGCAGGAGCCGCTCTTGCCGCGTCCGCATGCGTATTACGCGGCACAAGGGAATGCCACGCGTTTGTTCTTCAAACAAGAATGGCCGGACTGGCCGCGCGGCTGGCGGGTGACGCATCGCGAGGCGTTCAGTGCGTTCGCCTTCTTGCTCTCCGGCGGCTTCAGCAAGCCCGCCTTGTACCCGGCCAGTTGTTTGGGCGGGATGCAAAAGCTGGATGCCAAATTCTCCCGCTGGCCCAAGCTATTTGGTGGTCGCTGCATTGTGGTGTTGGAGAAGATGTGATGGCAGTAGCGCAGACTGGCAGTCTGCGGTGTCGCAGATTGTTAATCTGCGAATCGTGAAGACTGACGGTAGCCTGCCGACTGCCAGTCGGCGACATCACCGCAGTCGCGGGTCAGGCAGCAGGTTGCCAACCTGCGCTACAGACTAACGATTGGTCGCTTGCGCGGAGATTCTGAGGAACGAATCCAGGTCCGTGTGATCGGGCAGCACGGCGACAGCGCCCTCTGCCCGCAAGCGTTCGGCGCGTTCTCCTTTGCCGATGCCGATGAAGGGCCAGCCCAAGGCGCGACAGGCTCGTGCATCCCATACCCCATCGCCTACATAGACGACCTGATCCGTCTCACCGAAGCATTCCGTGGCGCGTTGCCGGGCGATTTTCATGATGGAGACACGGTCATGCGCGTCATCGGATGACGCCGCGGGGTGGTCATCATAGCACAGACCCGCGCAGGCCATCTTCAGCCGGGCGGAAGCTTGCCACGCCCCGGTGGCGAGGGCCACGCCGTAGCCGCCTTGACCGGTCAGATGCGTGAGCAATTCCGGTGCGCCGGCGATGGGAGCGACGGGATTCTCCACCAACATTTGTGCGAGCAACTTGAGGAAGTGCTCGCGAAAAGCCGCCAGTTCATCCGTGGCCGGGGCGCGGCCGTTACGCACCTCATGCAATTCATGCAACAACCCGGTATCGGTCACATGCCGGTATTTCGACCAGTCCGTATCCACCTCGTGAAAGTCCCACACCTCGGCGAGCGCCCGTACGAAACAGACATCATCCGCCTGCATGGATTCCGTCAACGTGCCATCGATGTCGAAGATGATGAGGGGCATGTTTTGCATCTATCAAAGAGATAGAATGATTGGGTTTGGAAAGGTTAATTTTATGAGATACCGCGTTTCATTGCGCTGATTCGACAGCGGGACACATAATAGACAGCTGTTTATGGTCAAACTTTAGTTGAATTATTGAGCCGCCGCAGCGTCGGTTTTCTCGTTGCTTCGAGGGCAGGGCAGGGGTTGATATTATGAGTATGAGATTCACAGGTTGGTTGGCCAGTGGCGTGGCGTGTCTTTTGGGCACGGCCTCGTTGCAGGGGGCAGATGTCGCGGTGGCGCCGCGGGAAGCGTTGAAGCAGTTCAAGCTGGAGCAGGGTTTGCGGCTGGAACTGGTGGCGGCGGAGCCGGAAGTGGTGAGCCCGGTGGCGGTGGCGTGGGATGAATCCGGCAAGATGTTCGTGGCGGAGAATCGCGGCTACCCGCTCGGGCCGGGCGAGGGCAAGCCGCCGGCGGGCGTGATCGCGCAACTGGAGGATGTGGATGGCGATGGCTATTACGAGAAGCGCACAGTTTTCGCCGATGGACTGACTTTCCCAAACGGATTGCAACGGTGGCTCGGCGGCTGGATCGTGACATGCGCACCAGACATCCTCTATCTCAAGGACACCGACGGCGACGGTAAGGCGGATGTGCGGCAGGTGTGGTTGACGGGCTTCAACACCAATCAGACGACGCAACTCCGGGTGAGTCATCCCACGCTCGGGCCGGACGGCTGGATCTACCTCACGAGCGGGTTGACGGGTGGCACCATCACTTCGCCGAAGAATCCGAAGCTGAAGCCGGTGACCTTCAAAAAGAACGATTCGCGTTTCCATCCACGCACGCTGCAATTCGAAGTGCTGGGCGGCACGGGCCAGTTCGGAATGACCTTTGATGCGTTTGGGCGGAGGTTCACGACGTCGAATCGCAATCCCTTGCAACATGTGGTGCTGGAGCCGCGTCATCTGAAGCGGAATCCGCATTACGCTTTTTCCGAGATGGTGCAGGATGTGGCTCCGTACGGTGATGCGGGGAAGGTGCATCCGCTCAGCACAGATGGCACGACGGCTTCTTTCATGCCGAGCCTGATGGCGACGCCGCATGCGGGCTCCTTCACCTCGGCGTGCGGCAGTCATGTCTTTTACGGTCTGGCACTGACCCCGATGCATGTGGGCGATGTGTTCGTCTGTGAACCGGCACAGAATCTGGTGCAACGACAGATCTTGAGCGCCGAGGGTTCGACCTTCCGTTCGCAACCGGCGGATGACAAAGCGGATTTTCTGGCGACGGCGGACAGCTGGTTCCGCCCGGTTTACACGACCACGGGTCCCGAGGGCGCTTTGTATATCTGCGACATGTATCGCCGGGTGATCGATCATCCGCAGTATCTGCCAGAGAACATCCGCAAGACGGCGGATTTTGAGAGCGGCAAAGACAAAGGACGCATCTATCGCGTGGTGGGTGAGAAGGTTTCGGCGAAGGATATGAAAGCCGCGCGGAAGCCGGACTTGGGCAACCTCAAGTCCGCGGATTACATGAAGCTGCTCACCACGGATAACAGCTGGGTGCGTGAAGTGGCGCGGCGGCGGATCATCGAAGACCCGTCTGGTATGAGCCGTGACCAGATGCAACGGCTCGCCCGTCAGCGCAATAATGTTTATGGCTCAGCGGCCGCGGTGTCCGCCTCGTTTTCCGTGCGGCCACGGGATGAGGTTTTCATGCGGTCTATCTTGGCCAGTTCCTCTCCAGAGATGCGTGAACTGGGATTGGCCATCGCGGAAGGCAGTTTCCGTGAATCGGATTTCCTTGTGGAGATCATCGATCGCAGTGCCGATGATCCTGAGCCCCGGGTGCGTTTCCAATGCGCGCTGGCTTTGGGTGAAGGCAAGGATGAACGCATGGTGCCGCCGCTCTTGCGTATCGCCTTGCGAGATGGGGCGGACAAGTGGACGCGCGCCGCGGTGCTGAGCTCCATCGGCGAGCGTTCGCCAGATCTGTTCAAGGGCTTGGTGGAAGAGGGCAATCGCGGTACGCCGGTGAATCCGATTTTGATGCAATCGATGGGCCAGATCCTCGCCGCGAGCCAGATTCCTGAGCGCATGATCTATCTGCTCACGCTGGTGGACCCGAACGCGGAACCCGACTGGCCGATGGCTTTCTTGAGCGGTGTGGCCGAGGGATTGCGCGGCAAGGTGAAAGGTCCGGCGAGTTCGCCCGTATTGAATCTGGTGGCGATGGATACGACGTACTCCGCGGAAGCCGCCGCGGTGGTGAGTGGCTTTTTCGAGCGCGCCCTGAAGACGGTGCAGAATACGGAGGCAGCGGAGGGGCAACGACTGGCGGCGATCGGGCTGCTGGCGCAGGCGGATTATGCGCAAGCAGGGAAGATACTGCTGGGATTGATCGAGCCGAAACAGGCATCGGCCTTGCAAGTGGCGGCGATCCGTTCTCTGGGGGCGATGAATGAAGCCAAGGTGGCTGAGGCGCTCGTGACCCGCGAACGTTGGCGCGCATATTCCCCGCCGGTCCGTGAGGCGGTGGTGGGCACGGTGATGTCACAGACGCGTTATCTCCCGGCGCTTCTGGATGCTGTGGAGGCTGGCAATGTGCAAGCGTGGTCCCTCACACCGCAACGGCGGACTCAGTTGATGAAGAGCAAGGATGAAGCGATCCGCAAGCGGGCAACGCCGCTCTTCGAGAGTGCGGGCGCTGGGGATCGCATGAAGGTGTATGAAGAATACAAAACCATCCTGTCACTCAAGGCGAACGCGGCCAATGGCCACGAGGTGTTCAAGCGGGTGTGCGCCTCTTGTCATAAGATGGGCAGCGATGGCGCGAATGTGGGACCTGATCTTACTGGCGTGAGGAATCAGACGGCGGAGGTCTTGCTGCTGCACATCTTGGTGCCGGAGTATGAGATCTATCCCGGCTACATCAGCTACGAAGTGGAGACGAAGGATGGAGAGAGCCTGACCGGGTTGCTGGCATCGGAGACGGCATCGAGCGTGACGTTGCGGCGGGCCTTGGGGCAGGAGGATACGATTCTACGCGCGAACATCGCGTCAATGACATCCACGAGCCTTTCGCTGATGCCACAGGAATTGGAGAAAACGATGACGAAACAGGAACTGGCGGATGTGATCGGGTTCCTGAAGGGCCAGTAACGCTACGCGTGCTTGCTCGCGTTGATGCGGCCGGTGTCGGACATCACCTTGATCTTGGTGTAGTAGCGGCGCAAATCGGCGAGGTGTTGCACAGCGGGCTTACGGGTGAGCGTGTAGCCGGTCATGGCCTGATCACTGCACAACGGCGGATCGGCATGGAGCAGTTCGCCGGGTTCGAGCGGGCCATTGTCCTCTTGGAAACCGTGAAGCGGTTCGAGGTTGAGCGTGTTCACCGGGTCGGCTTGTACCGCTTCGATGAAATCCGGGAGCGTGAGATTCAGTTCAGTGATGTGGCCGAGCTCTGCTTCCATCCGGGCCACGAGCCCATCGCGGAGGATGAACTGGTTGCCCAGGTAATCTTCACCAAAAGGGATATCGGTCGCGCCGAGAGCGCGGTAATAGGAATGGAAGGCGTGTTCGCTCATCCATGCGCGGCGCAGGGAGTGCCACTCAGGATCGCGGCTGGCGCCGCGGATATGCAAACCTCCGCCGAACTGCACAAAGCCGTTGATCTGTTCGAGCAACGCACGCAGCTCGGGCGGCAGCAGTTCAAACAGCTCGGGGTCATCCACCGATGGCCCCTGAAATGTCACTTGCAATAATTCCATGTTTGCCCGGCACCGGTTGGCGCTGCGTCAGCGGCCTTTCGCAAGCTGCGAAAACGATGCCGCCGGACGAAAAACGCGCTCCGGTGTCAAAGCAACATAGTGCCGCCCATGGCCTGTGTCGAGAGTCGCCACCATGAAAAGCCGGTGAAAAATGGGTGATATGTCAGGAAAAGGCCCGCGTCACTCAGAACTGGTTTCGATACGCGGACTGAATGAACTTACGATCTTGGCGTGAGCGGCCTGCAGCTCGGCCAGCTTCCCGGGTTCCTTCGTGGCGAGATTGTTTTGTTCGTAAGGATCCTTGGCGAGATTGAAGAGCATGGTCTCCTTGCCGATTTGCAGATACTTCCAATCCCCGCTGCGGAGGGCATCCCCTGTCAGCATCCGCCAGAAGAGCTCGCGCGTGTAGTTTTTGCCTTCCACCACGGCGGGCAGAAAATTCATGCCATCCAGTCTGCGTCCACTGGTACTGACCCCGGCGATTTCGCAAAACGTGGGGAAGAAATCCAACGTGGTCAGCGGCTGGGAACTGATCGTTCCCGGCGGGATATGGCCCGGCCACTGCATCACGCACGGCACGCGCACGCCGCCTTCATACACCGTGTTCTTCACCCCGCGGAAGGGTTCGTTGCTTCCGCCATACTTCGGGTCACCGCCATTGTCCGTCACGAAGATCACGAGCGTGTTCTCCTCCTGGCCGGATGCGCGCAAGGCTTTCATCACCTTGCCGATGCCATCATCCAACGCAGCCACCATGCCGGCGAATTCCCGGCGCAAAGGATCTTTGATCTCCGGGAAGCGCTTCAGATGTTCCACTTTGGACTGCATGCTGTTCGTCGTCACGTTGTTGATCGGGTCCCAGCCCTTGGCGAAGTGCGGCGCGGTGTAAGTGAGATAGAGGAAGAACGGCTGTTTCGATGGGCGTTTGATGAAATGCACGGCCTCATCGGTCAAGATGTCCGTGACGTAACCGGGTGGCACGATACGTTCGCCGTTACGATACCAGTCCGGCGTGATGCCGTAATGCGTGGTGAAGTAGTCATTGCAACCACCCGTGGAGCCGAACGCGTAATCGAACCCGTGATGATGCGGCAGAAATTCTGGAGCGCCATGACCCAGATGCCACTTGCCGATGAGCCCCGTGCGGTAACCGGCCTCGCGCAAGACCTCGGCGATGGTCGTCTCTTGCGGGCGGATGCCGCGATGCTTGTCCCGTCCCTCCAGAAACATCAGCGCGCCGAGCAGGTTGTCCTGTGAACGGTTCGGATAGGTGCCCGTCAATAATCCGAAGCGCGAAGGCGTACACACCGGCGCGGCCACATAGAAGTCCGTCAGCTTCACACCATTCTTGGCGATGCGATCGATATTGGGCGTGGGGATCTCGCTGCCGAAACAACCCACATCATGTTGCCCTTGGTCATCAGAGAAGATGACGAGGATGTTCGGCTGGGTTGCAGGTCGCCAGTCTTTGGCCTGGGCCGGAGCAGTGACTCCACCGAGCAGGAGCAAGGTAAGCAGGAGGCGTTGAATGTTCATAGGCGGTGGCTGATTTCGCGCTTCAGCATAATGCAATTCGCCCGCCCCGGGCAACCTTCATGGCAACCTGCACATTACAAAATAAATTGGAATCAACTTTTGCCTGCCTGTCCGCAAAGGTTTATCCTCTGGCTAATAACCAAAAACCAATCCGCGATGGAGTCTCTTCCGCGTGGTGGTAAAGGGATTCAGGGCATGCCGCCTGCGGCTGGGTTCCCCGCCCAACCAACGGAACTGCCATGCAAATTCAAGGCACGCTGGACGTCATCCTCAGCCACAAAAATTACGCGCTCTGGAGTATCGCTCCCAACGCTACGGTCTTCGATGCCATCAAGATGATGGCCGATCATAACATCGGTTCCGTGCTCGTGATGCGCGAGGGCCGTCTGCTCGGCGTGCTTTCTGAGCGCGACTACACCCGCAAGGTCATCCTCAAGGGACGCCAGTCCCGCCAGACCATGGTGAACGAGATCATGTCCACCCCGGTCATCACCGCACCCATCGATTTCTCGATCGAGGAAGCTTTGCGCCTGATGAGCGAGCGGCGCATCCGGCATCTCCCGGTAGTGGCCCGGGGCAAGGTGGTGGGTTTGGTCTCCGTGGGCGACCTCATCAAGTGGGTCATCGCCGCGCAGGACGCCACCATCAGCCAGTTGGAAAGCTACATCACGGGCAGCTACGCGTAAGGCTGGTTACGGGTGAGCAAAATGGTGCTTCGGACTAGCCAAGTCCGGTTACCTGCACTACTTTCGCTGCGTTTCAAAACGTAGCGCATGAATCTCTCCAAGTATCCCCGGAACGTACGGCTGTTTGTGCTGTTCCGGATGCTGTTCAACGCGCGCTTCTACTATCCGGTCTTCGCGGTGATGTTCTTGGATTACGGCCTCACCATGAGCGAGTTCGCGTTGCTGAACGTCGCTTGGGCCGTGGCCATCGTGGGGTTGGAAGTCCCTTCCGGTGCATTGGCAGACCGCTATGGCCGCAGCCTGTTGGTGAAGCTCGCATGTGCACTCATGGTGCTGGAGATGGCGCTGATCGCTTTTGTGCCCGTAGGGAATCACGCGCTCGTGCTTGGAGCGTTCCTCCTTAACCGCATCTTAAGCGGGGCGGCAGAGGCTCTGGCCAGTGGCGCGGATGAAGCACTGGCCTATGACTCGTTGGTGGAAGTGGGCATGCAGTCCGAGTGGCCGCGTATTCTGGAAGTCATGATGCGTTGGCAGGCCGTGGCCTTCACGGTGGCGATGCTGGTCGGTGCGGCGGTGTTTGATCCCATCCTGATGCAGACCATTGCCGGCATGCTGGGCATGGAAGGGGAGATCTCCAAATCCCTCACCATGCGTCTGCCGGTCATTCTCACGTTGGGGTCCTCGCTGGTCGTGTTCTTTGCCTGCCTGAATATGCGTGAGGCGAAGCTCGTCACGCCTCAGGAAACTGCGGAAGCCAGTGGCACTCTCGACCTCATGCGCCAGGCGGGCGGTTGGATCCTGCGTTCACCGGCGGTGCTGGGATTGCTCATCGTCGGCCTCTTGCATGACAGCTTCACGCGCGTTTTCCTC
>JAURFH010000160.1 GCA_030834415.1 Verrucomicrobiota bacterium
TTGCCGTTGCTGGAGAGCATGTTGCCGGTCAAGGCGCGTGCAGCGGAGACGCCGGACATCCGGCGCGTGGTCGCGATCTGCGCGCCGCTCGGTATCCACACGCCGTTCCTCATCCCGGAGAAGGCGGGGAAGGATTATGTGGCGACGCCTTATCTGGAGCCGTTGCAGCCCTTGCGGAACAAGTTCACGGTGATGTCCGGTCTGATGCATCCAGATGTGGATGGCGGGCATTCGGCGGAGATGAGTTATCTCACGGGCGCGCCGCATCCGGGTCAGCCGAGCTTTCGCAACACCATCTCGGTGGATCAATACGCGGCGGAACGCATCGGGCACCTGACACGGGTAAATTCGCTGGCGTTGTCCGCGAACGGCGCGGGATTGTCTTACACGCGTTCGGGTGTGCGCATCCCGCCGGAGACGCGCGTGTCGAAGCTCTTCGCGCGGCTGTTCCTTGAAGGTAGCAAAGAGGAGAAGGCTTCGCAGATGCGCCGCATCAAGGACGGGCAGAGCATCATGGATCTGGTGATGGAGCAGACGAGCCAGATCACGAAGACCGTCGGGCGCGAAGATGTGCAGACTCTGGATCAATACTTCACGAGTGTGCGCGAGCTGGAACAGCGCTTGGTGAAGGCTGAAGAGTGGGCGAAGCTGCCGAAACCGAAGGTGGAACAGAAACCGCCGACGGACATCGAGGACCGTGCGGATTTCACGGGGCGGATGCGCTTGATGTATGACATGATGTTCCTCGCGATCCAGACGGATTCGACACGGCTCATCACGTTCTGTGGGGCAGGCGGGAATGAGGTCGTGTCCCTGCAAGGCGTGGATGACGGCTGGCACAATCTCAGCCATCACGGCAAGGACCCGGACAAGATCAAGAAACTGGCGATCATCGAGAAGGAAGAGATGCGGTTGCTGGCGGAGTTCATGCAGAAGCTGGAGAGCATCCGGGAAGGCGAGCACACGCTTTTGGATCAGACAGCGATCATGCTGGGGTCGAACCTCGGCAATGCCTCCAGCCACAACAACACGAACCTGCCGATACTCTCAGCGGGCGGGCGGTTCCAGCACGGGCAGCACTTGGCGTTCAATGCGGATAATCCTCCGCCGCTGTGCAATCTGTTCGTCTCGTATCTGCAACATCTGGGACTGGAGGCGGGTGCGTTCGCCAGCGGGAACAGCACGTTGAGCGGATTGGAGAAGAGCTGAGCGATGTCTGTGAAGTTGACAGGAAAAGGGCTCGCCTTGAGGGAACGAGATGCGTTAACTTCTCGGGCGTCACGCCTGCCATCCAAGTGGCCGGCACAGGTTGAAAAAAGGCTGCAATAACATCTCTGACTTATGGGTGACCTAGCTGATCGTTTAGCCAAGATTTACGAGGCGCATCGCCAGAAGATCGACCGCGCAGAACGTGAGACTTCTGCCGCCGTGGTCTAAGTGATGGCTGAAATGGAACGCCGTATGGCGGGAACCGGCGGAGCGGAGCGCAAATTGCCTTTCGGCCAGCCGCCGGCCAGTGCCGCGCCCACGGCCATCAAGCTGGAAGAGATCAAGCCTTTGACGCAATTGGAGACTGCAGGTGGCTCCACGATCGCGCTCATCAAGGCGGACATCACGCGCCTCGCGGTGGATGCCATCGTGAATCCGGCCAGCCGCACGCTCGAGGGCGGTGGCGGTTTGGAAGGCCGCATCCTTTCTGCAGGTGGCAAGGAACTGATCGAGGAATGTCACGGCTTGGGTGGATTGGAACGTGGTGAAGCCAAGATCACTCCGGGCTACAAGCTGCCTAGCCGGTTCGTGGTGCATACGGCCGGTCCGGTCTGGAAGGGCGGCGATGCGGGTGAACCGCAGATGCTTTCCTCTTGCTACCAGAACAGCTTGCGGTTGGCCAAGGGATACGGACTCAAGACCGTGGCGTTTCCGGCCATCAGCACAGGCAATTTCGGTTATCCGCTGGATCTGGCCACGCAGGTGGCCGTGCAGGAGATCGCGAAGTTCCTGTCGGAGAACAAGGGTATCGAGACGGTGTATCTCGTCGGCTATGATGACGACGCGGTGGCCGCTTTCACCAAATCTTTGCGCGAGATCACCGCTTAAGGCGGGCGGTAATTTTAACGCACTCAGGGCTGCATTCTTAGGAAGTTTCATCCTGTGTTACTCCGCTTGTCTTTTTAACGGCGCGGCTTAGACTATTCCTATGAAGAAAGACGTGGTGCCCGTGACCATCCGTGGGATTTTGCCCACTAACACCGGGTGCGCCATCTTCTTGGGTAACGATGACAAGGTCTTCGTCATCCAGGTGGAGAACAATATGGGCGCGGTCATCGGGATGTTTGTGCAAGATGCTCCGAAAGAGCGTCCGCTCACGCATGACCTCATGCTCAACATCTTCAAGGGCTTCAGCATCACCGTGGAACGCATCGTCATCACGGAAATCAAGAACTCAACTTACTTCGCGCGGCTGACCTTGTTGCAGGAGAATGAGCTCGGCAAAAAAATCGTGGAGATCGATGCCCGCCCAAGTGATTGCCTCGCCTTCGCGGCGGCTCAAAAGAAACCTATTTTCGTTGCCGCCTCGCTTTTCGCGCAGGTGGAAGACATGACGGAGCATCTCCAGCGCATCCAGAGCGAAGAGGACCCCGGAGTCTGATCATGGCCCGCGCTGCGACTTCCACCGCCACAAATCCCGTGGCCCTCATCTGCGGTGAGGATGAATACGCCGTGAAGCAGCGCGCGAAGCAGCTCTACGACGCCTGGTGCACCGAGCTCGGGGGCATGGATCATGAGATCGTGGATGCGACCGTGGGCAATGCCGGCGAAGCCGAACGTGCGGTGGCCAAGCTTCGGGAAGCTCTCCAGACACTGCCCTTCTTCGGCGGCGGCAAGGTGGTGTGGTTGAAGGACTGCAATTTCCTCGGGGACGAACGTACCGCCAGTTCCTCGGCGGTCACCAACCTCCTTGGTGAACTGGCGCAGGAGCTGAAAGAGTTTCGTTGGGACAATGTCCGCCTGATCATCAGCGCGGGCAAAGTGGACAAGCGCAAGGTCTTCTTCAAAACGCTCGACAAGCTGGGTCAGGTGGAGAATTTCGCCGGGCTTTCTTCGGACGATAAGGAATGGGCTGCGAAGGCAGAATCCATGGCCGAGGGACATTTTCAAGCGGCGGGCAAACGCATCGCCGATAGTGCGCTCGCGGAGTTTGTTGCGTGCATTGGACCGAATCCACGGCAGATCGGCAACGAAGCGGAGAAGCTCGCGCTCTATGTCGGTGATCGCGAGACCATCACGCAAGATGACGTCGAGGCCATCGTCACGAAGAACAAGCAATCCCGCGCATTTGCCCTCGCAGATGCATTGGGCGATCGTGACCTCGTGCGGGTGTTGCGCAACTTGGACGAAGAGCTGTGGATGACGAAGTTCGACAAGGAGCGCTCCGAGATTGGCTTGCTTTACGGACTCATCAGTAAAGTGCGTGTGCTGCTATTTTTAAAAGAAGCGATGCGCGTGGGCTGGATCAAGCAGGCGGGAGATTACAACCGGTTCAAAGCGCAGTTGGAAAATATCCCGGCAGATCAGTTGCCGGATGACCGAAAACTGAACCCGCTCACGATGCATCCTTTCGTGCTGTTTCGTGCTGTTTCACAATGCCCCAATTACTCCATCGATGAACTGGTCCGGGCGATGGAACTACTGCTTACCTGCAATCTGCAACTCGTCTCCAGCCGGACGGACAAGTCGCTTGTCCTGCAGCAAACGCTGGTGGAAATCGTTGGCCAAGTGGCACCTAGGCCGCGTCGGGCCGCTGCCCGTTCTTGGTGAGATTCAGTATGGAGACGTATTTTATGTTACATTTGCCAGCACACCTTGACCCTTTGGTAAATGGAACTCATATTAGGGGCAGGCTGGCTGTAGCCAATTAAGTCGTATGGGCGCAACACCCACCAGTATTCAAGTCTCTGTGGTGGACCCCGTGGCCTGCATCAAGGTCGCAGGGCGGGCAAACTTTTCCGTGAGCGTCGATTTCAAGACGCTCCTCCATGAACTTCATGAGCGGGGTTTCCGGCTTTATCTGCTGGACCTGTCCGATTGCGTGATCATGGACAGCACCTTTCTAGGTATCCTCTCCGGCTTTTCCACTAAGCTGGGTGAAGAGGCGAAGAACCCAAAGACTCCCTGCGTGCAGATGCTCAATGCCAATGAGCGCGTGAAAGCCCTCATCGAGAACTTAGGGATGGAACAACTCTTTAAGTTCCGTAGCGGGAACAATCCTTTCGATCCGCAGTTTGAAGAGGTGCAAACCTCGGGCGAGCAGAACAAGGCGGAAGTGACCCGCACCTGTCTGCAGGCTCACGAGACGCTGATGCTCATCAATCCCAAGAACGTGCCGAAGTTCAAGGATGTGACCAAATTCCTCGCGGAAGATCTCAAGAAAGAGGAATCCTCTGAGGCGGCCGGTTAATCCGCTTCCTCTTCTTCATCGTCCGGCTCGGGAGCCCGTACATAAAAGTTTGCCGCCCGTTCAGTGGTCTTTTCACCGACTTTGATGAACCTGCCGCCGAGCCGTTCATTTATCGTCTGGAATGCGGAGCGCGCTGTGGCACCAGCCTTGGCTACCTCGGCCTCTTGTAAACTGTCTTCCTCTTCCTCCATCTCATTCAGCAGTCTAGTCACCTGACGCATGGTCAGGTCATCATGCACCACGACGATCTCGCACTCTTTTTCATCCCACGGTTCGGGCCGGTCTGGCTGAGTGCTCAGCCAATTGACCAATGCATTTGCGGCGAAAGTTTGGTGAGTGTCCTCGATCGCTTCCATCGGTGCATCCGGACTACCTGATTGTGCTTCCGCAGCGATCTCCTCCAGTGTGTAACCACCGCGCTCTGCTACCCAGGCAGTTCCGTCGTTATAAGCTTTAATGAAACGGGGGGCGAAATCTTCAGCGGTCGCGGGGGTGATTCCTTCGGACCGGCGTTCGGCGAGCAACCGTTGATAAAGTTCCTCCGCACTGGCATTCGCATCCCGGATGACTTGGTGCTGGGCAGGGCGGCCCAGACCTGAGCCTTGCTGTTTGTCACAGTAGGTCACACTGGAGCCATCATCATAGTGAGTCACCAGATCCAGACAGGCCATGCTCTTAAGCCAGTGCACGGCCCCGAGTGTATTTGTCTCTGGTTGCACCAGACCCACGGTGTAAGCATCAAACATCCCGTCGAGAGAGTATGCTCCCACTATCTGAAAACCGTTCGCTTGCAAGGCAGCAAGCCTTTGTTTTACTCCCTCCTCTTTCAGCCATTCGGGGTTCTCGACTGGAGTGAGTTCCAGTTTGAATGGTGGTGGCATGCTGCCCGCCACCTGTTTGATCGCCTCCGAAACTTTACCGACGATTTTCTTTAAGACGAAGCGGATCACTAATACGACCAACAACAAGCCGATGAATATCCCCAGCAGAATATACAACAGTATTTGCATATCATAGCTTTCACCTTGTACGACTTATTTATGTTTCCGAAACTCCTCCATGAGCCGCAAAATCTCCTCACGGATTCCGAACAACTCCTGGCGCGATGCTGACAGGATTTTATCCGGAAGCAACTTTTTGGCGCGGGTCTTTTCCAGGCCGGCCAACGCTTTGTGGAGGTGATCCAACGCGCGCTTGAGATAAGCCACGGTGAAGGCTCCATCCGTTAGTTCGCGGCCATAGGCCAGCCCGTTTAGAGCGCCAGCCAGTGTTGTGCTAGTCATGCGGAACTCCCCGGCGAACTGGGCGAGATCTTCATCGACTGATTGGGAAATCTTCAGTTCATCGAACTTGTCCCAGAGGGCGATGGCGGCCTGCAGGCAACGATTTTGTAAAGGATGACGGATGTCGCCATCACCGGTGCGCATCCAGTCCACACCTTCGGTTTCCGGGTCAGGTTCCGACAGGACTTCTTCTACCTCGGTCGCGGGGCTGAGCGCCTCCTCATCGTCCTCCCAGTCGTCATCGTCGTCAGCATCTTCTTCGCTGAAAGCCGTCCAACCCATCTCGCGCGCGATCTTGGCTTCGGCTGCATCATCATCGCCATACTTGTCGAGCAGCTCCATGTACTTCTCAGTGCGGGCATCGCTCTCCTTCATGAACTTCTCGTAATCGAACTCGTCCCACTCTTTGTCTTCCGGAGTCTGGTTTTCAGCGGCCCGTAGGAGCTGGTTAAACTGCTCCATGTAAGCGGAAAAATTCGCCGAAGCTTCCTCGGCGCGGCGGGCTTCCTCCTCCGGGGTCAGACGCCACTCGGGCGCAGAGATCTCGAGCTGATAATCAGCGCTCTCGATGACCACCCGTCCGTTGCGCACGCTGAACCACTCCAGGTAAAGGCTGTTCGCCATCTTCTCCGGTGGACGTTCGCCCCGTTCCAACATGTCGGTGGCTTCCGCGAGGGAGACATCATACACGCGCACTTTGCGGGAGGCTGTCAGATCACCGATCACACCGTCTTGCGGATTGAAGAGGGTGGCATCCTTGCGCAAGGGGACGGCGGGCAGGAGATTCGTGAATTTCAAAAGGCAACCGGCCAGGTCCGGGTGGGCATTGCCCTTTAACTGCAAGACGAGCGGCTCGGTTTGCACAGCGAACCAGATGCGGCCGGTGACGACACCTTTCACGCGGTTATCCACTTCCCCACGGACCACATTCTCATCAATACGCCATGCCATCGCAATCGTTCCTCAACGTCCTGCTGTCCGTGGGCCGGCTCAGGAGTTGGACGTGATCGCACGCTGCTGCTCACATTCCTGAAGCCGCCGGGACAGCAATGACTGTTCTGATTTTACTTCGGTCAGTTCCAGTGCTTTGCGCAATTGCTCGCCCGCTGCCTGAAACCGGTTCAACTGCACTTCGAAATCCGCCCGCACCGCGTAGAACAGATAGTATGAATCCAAGGGCTGACGATTCCGGATCGCATCCAGTGCGGCGATCCCTGCATCGGGTCCTTGCACATTGGCCAAGGCCACTGCCCGATTCAAGGCAACCACAGGTGAATCGTCAAATTCAATCAACCGGTCATAGAGTGAAAGTATCTGCACCCAATCCGTTGACTGATAGTCCTTCGCTGTGCCGTGACACGCGGCGATGCCCGCTTGCAAGTGATACTCCGTCAGTTCTTCACCCATGGCAGAGCGGCTCAAGTGCATGATGCCACGGGCAACGAGTGCTTTATCCCAGAGCGAGCGATCCTGGTCTTTCAGCAACAGGATGTTTCCCTCCGTGTCCATGCGTGCTTTGAGCCGGGCGGCATTCAGGCACATGAGCGCGGCGAGGGCGTGGACGCGTGGTTGATTGCCGATAGGATGCGCGGCGAGCAGAGTGGTGAGACGGATCGCTTCGCGGCAAAGTTCTTCGCGGATGAGCGATTCTCCACTCGAAGCTTTGTAGCCTTCGTTGAAGAGGAGATAGAGCGTTTGCATCACACTCTCGAGCCGCGCGGTCGAGGCTTCGCCTGTGGGGATCTCAAACTGGATGTTCAGCTCGCGGATACGTTGGCGCGCACGGACGAGGCGCTTGGCGATGGCGGCCTCACTGGAGAGAAAAGCCTTCGCGATCTCAGCCGGGCTGAAACCGCAAAGGGTTTTCAGCGCGAGCGCGATCTGCGCATCCGCAGGAATCTCCGGATGGCAGCACGCGAACATCAGGCGCAGCCGTTCGTCTTTGATCTCGTGTTCGTGAGAATCGGGGTCATCGGCATCAGTCGTCCAGCCTTCCATGAAGGCAACGATCTGCGGCTGCTTGTCCTGAAAATTCTTTTCCCGACGAACAAGGTCGAGCGCGAGATTCTTGGCCGTCTGGGTGAGCCACGCGGCAGGATTCTTGGGCACACCGTAATACGGCCACGTCTTTAGCGCTTTGATGAGCGCCTCCTGCACGACATCCTCGGCCATCTGCAAGCGTTCCATGCCGAAGATGCTCGTGAGCACGGAGGTGAGACGACCGGCCTCGTGACGGAAGAGATGCTCCGCCAGCCCGGAGATGTCTGTGGCTGGCGGAGCAGGGGAAATTTCCGCGTTATCACTCACGCACAGACTTCAGCATTCGTTACTCCGGCCTCTGCATTGGCGCGGGCGCGCATGCCGCAGATATCCGCCGGGACGGAGATCCACGTTCGCGGTTTTCATGGTGAAGCCTTTGGGTCCCCACCATTTAGACAGATGCTCGGCTTCGGTGAAGGCGGCCCAGACGCGGTCGCGCGGTGCATCGAAGGTGCGGCTGATGGTGAAGGGTTCGCCCATCTGCACAAATGCGAGCTGTTCCTCGAGGCGGTCCATGGTCTGGTTGCCTCCCTCGACGGCACCGTAGGTCTTGGCGATGTAATCGCGCGAGGCCGCCGTCTGATAGAGCTGGCGCAAGACGATACGGGTCTGTGGGCCTTCAGCAGTGAAGGTCACGGTGACTTCGAACTTATGCGGGTAGTCATCATCCCCCGTGCCGTGGCTGTAGCGGAGGCGTTCGGGTTGAAGGACTTCGTGATAGATCATCTCGTTCGGGTAATCGGTGCCATCGGGGCCGTGCATGGTGTAGCGCCAGGTGCCGCCGTTCCGGAGATCGTGGAAGTGCGTGGTGGTGCGGAAGCCGCGCGGGCCCCACCAGTTCGTGATGTGCTTGGGGTCGGTGAAGGTTTGCCAGACGAGCTCGCGCGGGGCGGCGACGAGGCGGGTGATGACGATCTCGCGGTCCGAGGTGTCGGGCTTCTCCACGAATTCTTTGAGGCACGTGCCGATGAGGGCGGTCCAGCCGCGCTCGAAGTTCGTGCGGGCGAATTGCGGGAGTTTCGGGAAGGTATCGAGGCCGGTGTGGGTGAGGGTTACCTTGGTCTGCTGGCCTTCCGCGCTCAGCACGAGGCTGACGAGGGAATCGCCTTCGTACCCTTCATAACGCCAGGTGTAGGCGAGGCGTTGTTGCGGCACGGCCTCGGTGACGCGGCACTTGTGGACGAAGGTGAAGCCTTCGTGCTCCACGGTGAACTCGAACTCGTAGCCGACCTCGGGCTGAAAACCGGAGACGGGGAAGAGCCAGTCGCGCAGGGCGGTGGGATCGGTGAGGGCGTGCCAGACGCGTTCGACGGGGGCATCGAAGACACGGGAGAGGGTGACGATGCCGGATTCAGCGGGGGTACTCATTGGGGTTTGTTCTCTTTCGGTTGCAGTTCTTTCAGGTAGTCCTCGAGGCGGTCAAAGCTTTGTTCCCAGAAGACGCGATAGTGTTCCAGCCAGTCTACGGCCTCTTTCATGGGTTTGGCCTGGATGCGACAGGGACGCCATTGGGCATTGCGCGTGCGGGTGATGAGCTTGGCGCGTTCCAGCACTTTCAGGTGCTTGGAGACGGCGGGGAGGCTCATGCGAAAGGGCCCGGCGAGGTCGTTCACCGAAACCTCCCCCTCCGTGGCGAGCCGCGAGAGGATCGCGCGCCGGGTAGGATCGGCGAGGGCGGCGAAGGTGGCGATGGTGATGGTGGTGGACTCGATGACCACGACTGGGATGGTGCGAAGGACATGACCGAGGAGGAGAAGAAAACCCTCGAGCGTGAGATCGACCAAGCTATTCGTCAGGGACT
>JAURFH010000161.1 GCA_030834415.1 Verrucomicrobiota bacterium
GGGGCCGTGGCATTTGAAGCAATGGCCGGACAATATGGGCCGCACATCGCGGGCAAAATCCACCTTGGCGGCACTGGCCGCCGCGGCGCTTCCGGCCGCCAGCCAGCCCAAGAGCAACGATAGCATCCATCTGTTCAACGACGTGGTCACAAAATCATTCTAGCATACCGCAGATTCCGTCCAATGGAAGAATCTGCCGGGCACGATGTAGATTTATGAGACTGGGGGTAGAGGAATGACGAGGGAATGAACAATGCCAACACTGGCCAATAGATTCGGACAATCCACTCAAAAATGGATGTCCCATGTCTTTCTCGCATAGCAATCCTGTGCAAGCTTTCACCTGCACGATTCTACCGCTTTAGAAACGCCTCCATGACCATGGTACCGATCTCACCAGACACAGTGCTCGCGCAACCAGCCCATGCATCACTTCAGGAAATGGCCCTCCGACCATGACTGCTTGCTACCCATCAGTCATCACCACGCCACCAAACCTTCCGATTCAAGCCGCACAGTCGTAAATTCACCCCGTACCTTTGGTCGGGGTCGTAAACTTACCCGTGCCCTAGTCAGGCTTCGGGGCATGGCCTTTCAGGCCATTTCTTTGTTCCTCGAAAGAACTATGTCAAATAACAGGGAGCAGAGTGACCGAAACACTACTCTGTCTAACCTCCTCTAGGCCGGCTACGAGTTGCCAGCACTGGAAATACTATCACGGAACCGCAATTCCACCATCGGATTTCCTTAAAACTTATTCACAAAACCCAACCAATTCAGCTTCAAGAAATTGCAAGAAAACCCCCTTCTGTAAGTCGCATTTTCACTTCATTGAACCGCGCCTCATTCACCCCATGCGTCCTAAAAATCCCACACCGTCCCGCCCTATCCCAAGTGGATTCCCCAGCGGCCAGATCGTTAAAATTTTCGGAACCCGCTCGCCATTTCAAAGTGGACATCGCTTGTTTCAAGCCGGAGGCTTTACAGCCTGTAGCCGGTCGGTTGAGCGAGGCACGAGCGACACCACCGGTAACAGATTCAAAAAAGGAAATGCACCCCGGAGGGGTGCCAGCAAAGAACACATATGCCATCAACTCACACGAGTCTTCATTTTCATCTCATTTTCGCCACCAAGAACCGGGAACCATTTATCGCTAAAGAGTGGCGCGAAAAGCTGCATGAATACCTTGGCGGAACCGTGCGTGGGCTCGGTGGCACTCCGCAAGGTGTCGGCGGCGTGGCCGACCATGTACATCTCCTCGTTGCGCTCAAACCAACGCATTGCCTCTCAGATTTCATGCGCGATCTTAAAAAGTCGTCTTCCCTTTGGGTAACGGACAGTGGGCTTCAGTCACAATTTCAATGGCAGGAAGGGTATGCGGCGTTCACGGTAAGCCCATCTGCCCGGCAAGCTGTTCAGGCGTATATTACGAATCAGGAGAAGCATCATCAGATCAAATCGTTTCGGGAGGAATTGATCGAGGTTTTGAAGCAGGCTGGGGTTGAGTTTGATGAGCGGTATTTGGATTGATGCATTGAACAATGGTGCTGGCACCCCTCCGGGGTGCATTCCACGGGGGCGTTATCCGGTGGTGTCGCTTCCGATGGTCGCGAAACCACCGGCTACAAGCTTTCATCCCTCCAGGATGAGGGGGGATGGGAGGATTTATGGCAGTTTTGTCCACAGATTTAATCGCAGATGACCCAAAGTGCGCTGTTGCGTGCCGGGGACTCCTTCCATTTAATGGCGCGCCAGTGAACAAAACGACGCAGTTTAAGCAGATGTTGCAGTCGCCCCATTTGGAATTCCTCATGGAGGCGCATAACGGATTGAGTGCCCGCATCGTGGAAGAGGCGGGTTTCAAGGGCATTTGGGCCAGCGGCCTGTCCATGTCCGCCTCGCTCGGTGTGCGGGATAATAACGAGGCGAGCTGGACGCAAGTGCTTGAGGTGGTGGAGTACATGGCGGATGCCACGAACATCCCCATCCTGCTGGATGGCGACACCGGTTTCGGCAATTTCAACAACGTGCGCCGCCTGGTGAAGAAGCTGGAGCAGCGCGGCTGCGCGGCCGTTTGTATCGAGGACAAGCTCTTCCCCAAGACGAACTCCTTCATCAACAGCGAGCAACAGCCGCTGGCGGACATGGATGAATTCGCCGGCAAGATCAAGGCGGTGAAGGACGCGCAGAGCGACCCGGATTTCTGCCTTATCGCGCGGCTGGAGGCGTTCATCGCCGGGTGGGGCATCGAGGAGATGCTGCGCCGCGCCGATGCCTATCACGCGGCGGGCGCGGATGGGTTGCTCATCCACAGCAAGAAGTCGTCACCAGACCAGATCCTGGCGTTTGCCAAGGCGTGGAACAATCGCTGCCCACTGGTGATCGTGCCGACGATGTATTACAGCACGCCCACGGAAGTCTTCGAGCAGGCGGGCATCAGCACCATCATCTGGGCGAACCACAACGTGCGCTCGGCCATCACCGCGATGCAGAACACGACGCGCACCATCTTCAAGGAACGTTCGCTGATGAACGTGGAAGATCGCGTGGCCTCGGTGAAAGATATTTTCCGCCTGCAAAATGCGGATGAACTGGCGGAGGCCGAAGAGCGTTATCTGCCGAAGACCAGCAATTCATTGCGAGCAATCATCCTCGCCGCCTCCCAAGGCAGCGAACTCGGCGAACTCACCAAGACGAAGCCGAAGGCGATGATCCCGATCAACGGCCAACCGCTGCTGCATAAGCTGGTGGCGCAGTTCCGTGCGGAACAGACGAAGGACGTGGTGGTGGTGCGCGGCTTCGCCAGCAAGGAAGTGAACGCACCGGATGTGCGCTTCGTGGAGAATCCGGAGTATGCCGAGACAGCCGAGCTGGCTTCACTGAACAAGGCGGTGAAAGACATCGAGGGAAATGTGGTGATCTCTTTCGGTGACATCTTGTTCCGCCGTTACATCCTGCAAAATCTGCTCACGGACCCGGGTGACATCGTCATCGCCGTGGATGCCGCCTGGCAGCAGCGCAAGCGCGCGGACAGCTACATCGACTACGTCACCGCGTCGCATCCCTACACCATCAAGTATGGCGAAGAGGAAGCGGAACTCCGCGAAATGGGGCCGAAGCTGGCCGAGGACAAGATTCATGGCGAATGGATCGGGCTTATCAAGGCCAGCGCGAAGGGGGCTGAGAAGATTCGGACAGCGTTGACGGAACTGGCGAAACGGCCGGACTTCAACCAGTTGCGCTTCGATGATTTGTTCAAGCATCTGCTGGCCAGCGGCCAGACGGTGCGCGTGAACTACATCACCGGCCACTGGCTGGACGTGGATAGCCTGGAAGATTTGAGCGCGGCGAACGCATTCTGATATGATACCAGCCTCTGCATTCATTGAGCATCTGCGGTCACTGGGCTACACCCAATACGCGGGCGTGCCGTGCTCGTATCTCAAGCCGTTCATCAATTACGTCATCGGCGACCAGACGCTGGATTACATCGGCGCGACGAGCGAAGGCGAAGCGGTGGGCATCTCGATGGGCGCGTATCTCGGCGGTCGCAAGACGGTGACGATGTGCCAGAACTCCGGCCTCGGCAACATGGTGAACCCGCTCTCCTCGCTCAACTTCCCGTTCAAGATCCCAGCGCTATTGATCGTCACCTGGCGCGGCCAGCCCGGCCTCAAGGACGAGCCGCAGCATGAGCTGATGGGCCAGATCACGCACAAGCTGCTCGAGACGATGCAGATCCCGTGGCTGCCATTTCCCGATGACGAATCAAAGATCGCCGAGGTGATGGTGAAGGCAGAGGCGAGCATGCAGGCGACCAAGCTGCCTTTCGCGCTCGTGATGTCGGAAGGTTCCGTGGATGAGTGCGAGCTGAAGGACCAAGCCCAACCTGCGCGAGTGCAGACGGAGGTGAAGCAACAGCTCAAGCTGCAAACGCCGCAACGGATGATCCGCACCGAAGCGTTGCAGGCCATCTTGGAATCGCTCGAAGGCAACGAAGCCGTGATCGCGACGACGGGCAAGACGGGTCGCGAGCTGTTCACCATCGAGGACCGGCCAAACAATCTCTACGTGGTCGGCGGCATGGGCACCGCCTCCGGCATCGGCTTCGGCCTCGCCCAAGCACAACCGAAGCTCCCCGTGGTGGTCATCGATGGCGATGGCGCCGCGCTCATGAAGCTCGGAGCGCTGGCGACCATCGGCTACTACCAGCCCAAGAATCTCCTGCACGTCATCCTCGATAACGAAGCGCATGATTCCACCGGCGGACAACGCACGGTGTCGGGTTTGGTGGATTTCGCGAGCATCGCAGCGGCGGCGAATTACCGTTATGCGGTGTCCGCCGATGATCCGGCGGATGTGCGGGCGGCGGTGAAGGAGCTGCGGAGCAAAGGTGGTCCGGCATTGCTACACGTGAAGATACGGGCTGGTTCGCCGAAGAATCTGGGACGACCCACGGTAAAGCCGCATGAGGTGAAAGAGCGCTTCATGAAGTTCGTGGCGGACTCAACGCGTTAAACCACCATGGCCAAGGACAAACTGCTATTCACGCCCGGACCGCTGACGACGAGTCGCACGGTCAAGGAGGCGATGCTGCATGACGTGGGCTCCCGCGATGACGAGTTCATCGCGATGGTGCGCGACATCCGGCGGCAGTTGCTGGAGTTGGGCGGGGTGAGCCAGACTAGCGGCTATGAAGCTGTGCTGGTGCAGGGGAGTGGCACATTCGGTGTAGAGTCCGTGCTATCCAGCGCGATTCCGGCGGATGGCAAAGCGCTCATCCTTGTGAACGGTGCCTACGGTGAGCGCATGGTGCAGATGACGGCGCGCTATGGCATCGCCACCGAAGTATTGCGTTGGGCGGAGAACGAGGTGACCGATCCGTCCGCCGTGGAAGCGAAGCTCAAGGCGGATAGCAGCATTACGCACGTAATCATCGTTCACTGCGAGACGACGACGGGCATCATGAACCCCGTGGAGACCATCGGGCCGATGGTGCAGGCGGCGGGTAAGACTTTTATCGTGGATGCCATGAGCAGCTTTGGAGCGATTCCGTTGAATCTCGCAGAAGCTGGTGTCGATTATCTGATCTCCTCGGCAAACAAATGCATCGAAGGTGTGCCGGGCTTTTCATTTGTGCTGGCGCGTAAGAGCAAGCTGGACACGTGCAAGGGACAGGCACGCACCTTGAGTCTGGATTTGCATGCGCAATGGGCTGGGCTGGAGGGCAACGGACAATTCCGCTACACACCGCCCACGCATACGCTACTCGCGTTCGCACAAGCGTTGAAAGAACTCGCGGACGAAGGTGGCGTGAAAGGTCGAGGCGCGCGTTATCTTGCGAATCACAATGCCCTCAAAGCGGGGATGCAAAAGCTGGGTTTCATCCCGTATCTCGCGCCGGAAGTGCAGAGCTACATCATCACGGCGTTCCATTATCCGGGTGATGCGAATTTCCATTTCGAGGAATTTTACCGACGGCTTTCTCAGCGCGGCATGGTGATCTATCCCGGCAAGCTCGGTCACGTGGATTGCTTCCGCATGGGGAACATCGGACGCATGCAGCCGGCGGATATCGCGGCACTGCTGGTCGCGTTGGAAGGCGTGCTCAAAGAGATGAGCGTCGCCATCCCGGTGGCGAAGCCCAAGCGGTAAAGAAGGCTGCGAGCCGCAGTTTCGATTGGATGCAAGGAAAGAGGCGTGGAATACTTCTACGTGTTCCAGACGCTTATGCATTGGCTTAAGACAGCGTTGTTCTTCTTGATCGCTGGCATGGTTGTCGGTTGTGCCAGTCGCGATCTGCCGCGTGATCCGGCGCTGGTGGCGGAGCGTAAGGGTATTACATTTCTCTCCCGGGAAGTTCCCGCGTGGCGCAAGGACAATGGATGTTTCTCCTGTCATAATAACGGTGATGCAGCGCGCGCCTTGTATCTGGCTTCGCAAAAAGGATATCGCATCCCAGCACCAGTGCTTGCCGCCACCACAGCCTGGGTTACTCATCCCCAGCGATGGGATGAGAACAAAGGCGACCCGGGCTTCAGTGACAAACGCCTGGCCGATTTGCAATTCGCCGCTTCACTCTTGGCCGCCAAATCATCCGATCTGATCGAAGATTCCTCCGGCATGAAGCTTGCGGCGACTCGTCTGCTGAGTGGGCAAGCGGCGGATGGCTCTTGGCCGATTGAAGCAAAGGATACCTTGGGTTCACCCGCCACCTATGGCGCTCCACTGGCAACGCACATCGCGGTGTTGGTGTTAAGCCAGATCGATAGTGCCGAAGCCCACAGCGCAAAAGCCAAAGCGGAGCAGTGGCTCCGAACTCAAGTGCCAGTGAATACGGTCCTGAACGCGTCGACTCTGCTCATGGCGTTGCAAGATGTTCAAGATGCAGATGCGGAGACTAAACGCCAGCAATGTCTGCAATTCATCCGCCGCGCCCAGACAAGCGATAGCGCTTGGGGACCGTATGCCAATTCTCCATCAGAAGTCTTTGATACCGCCATGGTGTTGCTTGCCTTGGCCCCGATGCGCGCGAATCCGGATATCGCCGCTCTTATCCAAAGCGGGCGAAGCTACCTCGCCGCGAACCAGTATGACGACGGCAGTTGGCCGGAGACGACTCGACCATCTGGGGGAGAAAGCTATGCTCAGCGACTTTCGACGACCGGGTGGGCGGTGCAAGCACTCTTGCAGACGAGAGACTAGCGGCCACTGCTACTTGACTTCAAATGGGAAAGAGAGCGTCTCACTGCTGATGCGCTTCTCCACTTTCTCGAATAGGTCCACTTCGAATGGCTTGCCGATATTATTGCCCGAGAGATCTTCGATGGTGTTCTGCACGTTCAGCAGGTAACGCCCCGGCTGCCATGCTTGGTTCGGAGTGAACTCCCATCGCTTTTCCGCATCACTCAAGGTGACATCACCAGCGATGTGTTTTTTGTCCGCATCCGTCACCCACATGAGCCGCTGGGCGAGGGCGTGGTCCATCGGTTTGGGGAAAGTCACAATCAAGGGTTTTTGGGTTTTGGCCGGGGCCGGTTTGATGGCCCATTTCTTTGGGTCAGGGGCAGAGCGGTCAGGCGGGCTTACTTTGAATTGCTTGCGGAAAGTCTCTTTCAAGGGCGCGCCCCGGCCATCACGCCATTCTTTATCGATGACCAGCGTGAAGCTTTTGCCACTCTCAAGCGCCGGGCCGATGTCTTCCAGCGGCTTCACCTCGCGTTTGATACGGCCCGGGTCGATGAAGAGGGTGAGTCGCGTCATCTCAGGATTCCAAAGTTCCTCATCGATCTCCAGGAAGGGCAGTTCCACGGGTTGGCCGTCGCTATTCAGCAGATGGATGTGTGAATAGATGTGCCCGCCGCTCATCGGTGCGGAGAAGTGCAGGTAAAACTTCAACAGATTCTCAGGCAGGACGTTTGCGCTAGGATAGACAGCCTGAACAATGGTGGTGGGCTCGACCACCATTGCCGGAACCGTATGCGTGCTGCTCAGCAAGGCCGGTTTGCCCGGGTAATCAGGCAGCCTTTGCAATTGTAGCGTGGCCCGATATTTCAGTCCGGGCGTCAGTGGAAATTGCGGAGTGAATGTCACCGAGGTTTCGCCGATATCGTAGCTGCCCAGCATTGGCGGCAGGCTCAAGCTGCTGGTCAGGTCGCCAGATTCGACGCTCACCTTGAAGGCTTTGCGCCATTGGTCTTCCGACCAGCGCGTTGCCTTCGCTGCCAATCCTTTGACAAGCACCACGTCCTGTTCGGCTTGCTTCTGCCAGATGACGGATGGTGTGTCCGTCTGGGCAAGGGAAAGCGATTGCCCGCCGAAAAAAAGACCGGCTGCCGCAAGAGCGACAGCCAGTCGGTTGAAACTTCCTGTGAGCATCAAGAGCTTAAGGCAGGGGCAGTGATTCCAGCGTCATCACCTTGTTCTCATCGCGACGGACGACCAAAGCCAGCTTGTCATCCAGACGATCGAGTTGCTCCACACCGGTCCAGCTGTCGATGGTCTTGTAGCCGAGACCCTTGGTGCCGCCACCGCCGACCGGAGCCGTGATGCTCTCGACACCTTCGATGTTATCCGTGCTGATCTTCATGATGCCACGGCTGCTGTTGGCCATCAGCAGGTAGTCCTTGCCGTCCTTTTGATACACAATCATGTCCAATGGACGATTGCGATTGCCCAGTTCGGCCACCGTCTTGCCTTTGATCTTCGCGCCGGGAGCCAGATCCTTCATCGGGAACTGGACCAATGGCGTGCAGGTGTAGGCGGCGAGCAATTGCGGCTCGTTACCGACCTTGAAAGGCACAAACGTGCGTACTGGTGAGCGCGTCTCAAAACGGCCATGGGCGCCATGGTAGATCTCCACGCTGGTCCCATTGGCCACGGTTTTGAAAGGGAAGGGGATGGCGCGCAGGGAGGAGGAGAACTCTTCGTTCGACAACCCGGCGATGAGCACGCGGTCTTCGAGGAAGGCGATATCCGTGATGCTCTCCATGCGGGGATTGCTCTTCCGGTTACCTTCGCCGACCACGCCATCTACCGGCGCATCAGGAAGGACTGCCTTCGAGAATTTCATCTTATCCAGCGAGACCGCCTCGAGCTTGCCTGACTTGTCCACGCGGATGATCACCGGGGCGGCACTAGCACTGCGGCCGCGAGCCACGGCGATGTAGGCATTATGCGAGATGGGGTTCACGGCCATATCCGTGATGGTGATCTGGTCGGCACTGGTGCCGAGCATGGCGGCGATCTTACCGTTGATGGCCTCTACCTTGAGAGTGGCGGCCGGAGTGGCTTTCTTGTCGCCGGTATCGAGGGCGAATACGGCGGCGGATTTCGAATCCGCGATGAAGAGGATGCCTTCCGGGCCAAACGCGAGCTGACTGACGGATTTCACATCCGCCTTGCCAGCCTTCATGCCTTCCGTCCAGTTGGCGGCGGAAGCAGAAGTCACCAGCAGACCGGCGGCACATAGCGTGGAGAGGATGCGGGGGAGCTGTTTCATGAGATGGTCCTTTTTCTCGGGTTTCGTTGGTAACGGGTAATGGCGTATGATTTTGTGTGTACCGAAATATGTCAATGAGACAACAGCACTTGGACACTCCAAAGTTAAACACCACTTAGCATATTTTGTTGCGTTACAATTCGATAGGAAAACACTGCTGTACAGCTCTGCTTAAGTGAGTTTTGTTAGTGCTGTTTGGCTTTGGTGTGCGTGTTGTCCAACATCTTAATACGAAAGGACTTATCTCTCAGCGACATGGCAGCGTTCGTGCTAAATGCAGTGTAAGCTTATGCAACATCATAAATCATATATCATACTAGCTATAGCTACATTACTAGCTGCTCACACGTTGCGGGCGGACACAGTTCAACATGTCGTATCTGTGCCCAACAGTCCGCTTAACTACCTCTCCGGCGAAACTCCTTTGCCGGTCAATGTGCCACAATTCGATGCCTCTTTGGGCTCGCTGGTTGCTGTGCACGTGGATGTGAAGTCCACCGCGAATTACAATTCGTTCGTGATGAACTTCGGTAACTCCCAAACCATCACTGCCG
>JAURFH010000162.1 GCA_030834415.1 Verrucomicrobiota bacterium
CTCCAACAAGTCGCGCGCGCCGAGGTGGTGACCACTAGCGCCCCGGTCTTCTCATTGGCGCTTTTCGGGGTAATGTGAAACAGGATCGGCGCGGCGGCCGTGGGCTTTTTCTTATTCATAGCGGGGGCGCTCGGTGTCTTGATGTTCGCCGGGCTTTTCCTCGGTTTGAATGATCGCCGTTTGCTCGGGCGCTGCGCTGCGATATCCACGGCGGCCGGGCGCGGGCAGCACTAGGCCACGCTCCTCGGCGGCCTCGGCGAGGCCAGCGCGCGCGGCCAGATCGGCGGCGGCCTGCTCGGCTTCCGTGCCGGAGGGGATGACCACGGATAGGCAATGATCCTGCCAAGTGTACCACCAACCGCCCTCTTCGTGGCCGCCGAAACAGAGTTCGATCTCATACAGGCCGAGGAAATAAGCCGGGAGGATCTCGGGCGCGGTGGGGGTATAGGCCGGGGGCAAGTCGGCCGAGTTATTGCCCGGTGTAGGGTTGGACATCGCCGGGCAATGTGGGATAAATCCCGGGCGAGTCAATAGCCCAGTAAACAAAAAGCGCCGGGAGATCCGGGCGGCCTAGGGAAGGCCGGGCAGGCGCTCGGGATCGGCGGCGGCCGGGAGATCTCGGCCGGGCTGCGCTGCGCGGTGGCCGAGGCCGGGCGATGGCCGGGAGATCCGGGCGGCCGTGGCCGATCCCGGCCGGATCGGCGAGGCCGGAGGCCGGAGGCCGAGGCCGGGAGATCTCCGGCGGCCGGGGGCGGCCGGGCTTGCCCGGCGGCCGGAGGCCGGAGGCCGAGGCCGATCTCGGCCTACTGCGGCGGCCGGGCTTGCCCGGCGGCCTACCGGGGCTACCCGGGCGGCCTACCGCGCTGGCCTACCCGGGCGGCCTACCTACCGCCTACCCGGCCAACAAAAAGCCCCGGGGGCTACCCGGGGCGCATACCGCCTACCTACCGCCTACCGCCTACCGCAAACCTTTGCGGAGATCAGAGCGGGCGCTGTGGAAGGCATAGGTGAAGTTGCGCAGGATCACCTTGATGTCTTCCTCGATCTCGCCCGCAGTAACATCCTCAAGATCTTCAGCAAAAACAGCGTGAAGGCGCGCAGCCAAGTCAGCGTGGGCGCTGGCGATGGCCTTATCGAAAACCTCGGCGGCCTCGGTGGCGCGCTTGGCCTGCGCCTTGTCCTGCGGGAGGGCAAGGTGGTCTACCTGTTCGCCCCACGCCAGCGCATCGATGCAGGCGCGGGTATATCGGCGATGGGCGCGGACGATCTCAAAGGTGCGGATTGCGTCTTCGCGCACCGGGTCGGGCTGGCCGCCGTTGAAGACCGGGTCGGGCGTGTTGTGGATGAATTCCTGCAAGCGCTGCTCTTCGGCTGCGGAGATTTGCCAGATGTCGCGCAGTTTGTCGTGCGCGGGCTGGAGGGATTCGTGGGGGATGGGCATTGATGTTTTTTGGTTTTGGTTTGTGGTGGGTTACTGGGTGGGAAGGTTAAGCAGGCTGTATGCTTTCTGGAGATCGCGCTCGGCCAGTTCGTAATTGTGCTGGGCTTCATAACGAATGCCATCGCGCTCGGCATCGCTGCCCGGCGCGTCGGACTGGGCGAGAAGCACCCGGGCTTTGTGTCGGTAATACTTGGCGCAGTCAATCAAGTTGACGGCCACGATGTGATTGTGCTGCTTGGCGTGAAGTGCATCGATCTCAAGGATCGGAGCGCAGCGGCGCTGGGCGTTTAGGATGTCGGTCTGATTGCTGTGCCAGACCGCGCGGATCTGGTCGTGGGTCGGGATCGGGAGGGAACGCATAAGGACATCCAAGGTCTACAGGTGGCCGGCATAGTCAACCGAAAAGAAAAGCCCCCGGGCTGCGGGGGCTGTGCTGTCATTCGTCTTTCGGATCTAGTACTAGGGCGAGGACGATGAGCGCGGCGAGGACGGCGAGTCTCATTCCCGGGGGTCTTTCAGGATTGCGTCCCATCCCTCTTCCCGGCCGATGTCGAGCGCGGCCTCGATCATCGTGTCCCAGAGATCGGCGGCCTTCGCCGGGCGATCCTCATCGGTTGCGGCCAAGATCCCGATCACCAGATCCTCGCCGAGATCGAGCGCTTCGCAGCGCCGGAGGGAATCCGGCAGCATATCGCGCAGGCCGGAGTCTACCCCGACTGCGCCGAGCGTACCATTGAGGGTGTACTCGGCTACCTTCCGGGTATTGGTCTGGAGGGATCGCGCGTGGGCGACCACGAACATACCGAAGGTGACCGCACTGTAGCAGCAGCCGGGCAGGCGTGAGCGGCCTACCTGTGCGTCCGCTGCGATCATCGCAGCCTTGAAGGCGCGGAAGTTGCCATCAATGGGAGCGCATACCACGCCCCCGGATTTGCTCTTCGGGTTCACTTGGATTCCTCCTTCTGCTCGGGCTTGATGTGGGATCCGAAGTGATCGTCCTTGCACAGGGTATTGGCGATCACGCCAGACCAATTCTTGGCGAGGCGGGTGATCTTGTACGAGATGGAGCGCCGGAGGTTCCAGAGCATATCTTGGATTGTGCGCTCCTCGCTATCGCCGAAAGATCGGTACTCCATACCGACCAGCGCCCACTTGATCTTCTCCCGGGTTTCCTCATCGAGGGAGGCGGTGGCCTCCTCGATCTTCTTGCGGTTTTCCCCGGTGATCTTCTGGCGCTCGGTGCGATGCCTGTGTTCGGCGACCTTCATTTGGTAACGCGCCTCCTTAAGTTGGGCGTAGTAGTTGAGCAGGCGCTCGGCCTCGGCCGCGACAAACATTTCGCGGTACATGGTGTCGGCGCGCTCTTCGCGGTCGCCCTCGGCCTTGATGTCGGCCAACAGGCGCTGAATGTATTCTTCGGTGATCATATGTGTGTGGGTGGAAATTAATTAGGCGTTATTCTGTTCCTCCTCGTACTTGTCCTGCTCATCAACGCTCCGGACTGTGATCTCCCAGTTTGTAGAGGAGGTGCTGGTACAATCCTCATCGACAAGCGCGAGAAAGTCCTCCGGGTTGATGATTGTTTCTTGGTAGGCTTTCTCGGCAGCGGCCTTGGATGGCGCTGGGATTTCCTGCGTGATCGTGATGATGTGTGTGATGTAATAGGTCTTAATCGACATATGTGTGGTGGGTGGAAATTAGATGACCTCCGAGGTGGCGCGGAAGTTGTGGACGAACTTAACCTCGACCAAGAAGTACTCGCGGCGGGGATCGCCGTCCTTGGCGTACTGGCCTTGGATCAGAGCCTCGGCGATGTCGCCGTGGATCGGGAGCAAGTTTTCGTTGCCCCAGTTTTCGGTGTGCCAGCCATTCTCGTCTTTCCAGACGATGATGTGGTCGGCGTTGCGGTTGATGGTATTTTCTAGGGGGATGCTCATATGCGTACTTGGGTTGGAAATTAGCCAAAGATTACTTCGCCATAGACGGCGATCTGGAGCATCGCCCCGGAGTCTACGACATCCATATCACCTGCGACATCCTCGTCCCCGGCGATGAGGCGGGCGATGAATGCGCGGTGGTGGCTGGCAATCTTGGGATCTAGCAGGCGCAGGTACAGGCGGCGGCCGAGTTCCTCCGGAGTCATCCGAATGTCTGGAAGGATCGCGTTTTCCGGGTGAGCGTCCGGGCTGGGGGTCAGCGTCACCTCGGCGTAAAAGCGGCCGTTAGGCTGATCGCCGTGCTTGTACTTCTTCCATTCGTGGAAGTCGTCTCGGGTGTAGCAGCCGCCTTCGGTGGCCGTCACGATGATGTTGGACATCGCTTCCAAAGCCGCATCAGTAAAGGCCGGAAGTGAGTTTTCGTTATTAGTAGGGTTGTGCATAAGCCCGATCTTTATCGGCCGGGCGCACAGCCAAGTCAACCCATCATTTAACTTTTTTCAAATCAGCCTCGGCGGCCAAGCAAACCTCTTCCGAGAGCGCGTAAGGCACAAGCGCCCGGGCGGCTGCATCGTTAGCCCGGACGATCGCCCCCTTCAGATCTCCGGCGGCCGAGGTGTGGCAGGGCGCTCCGGCCTGACAGGGCGGCCGTAGGATCAGGCTCGGCGGGAATCCACCCCAGAGATCCGTGGGCTTCTGGGCATCGCTTCCATATCTGCAATAGGTCACAGTACGGCGCTCCAGATCTGCCACCGCATTCATATGACGCATCTTACCAACCGGGTTTTCAATGATGAAGTACCTCGGCTGCAATTCATTGATCAAGGCCATAGTTTTTTCTAGGATCTTGATGCCGAGTTTAGACTTAACGCTAATCGGGATCGGATCTCCTACCTCGGGGGTATGCCAGTTGAACGCATACCTCAATCGACTGAAGCCTTCGCACGGAGGCGATGCGAGGATGATGTCCGGCCGCCAAGGGAAGTCGGAAGCCTTGGCATCTAGGATGTTCATGCAGATATCAGGAGCGAACCTATTGTTGTTATCCAGCCTGACGACATCGTGACCTCGCTTGAGAAACGCGCTGCTCCAGCCGCCAAGACCACAGAAAAGATCGATGGCTTTCATCTGTACCTCGGGTGATGATCCAGCATACCCCTGACAATATCCTTCAACCTTTTCTTGGATTTAAACGCATACCTCGACGCATAAGTCACCTTGAATTGCGGACGCTCCGCATCGATGATCGGGTAGATGTTGTAGTCTGCCCACTCGATTGCATCCTCCGTGGTGTAGTTATTCTGTGCGACAAGTATCTGTACGATCCTTTCGTGGGAATACACCAGCACCTTGTCTCTGGATATACCTACGATAGCGTTGTCGAACACCTCGGCAGGCTCAATCCTGATGGCGTAATCAGCGAACTTTTTGTTTATCGACATAAGCGATTCTGTTTCCGATCCAACGCATAACATGGACGCACATACTGTTTCCGAGTGCGTGTTGTCTCTGTGTGAACGGAGGCTCTCCTCCATTCCATTCAATGTTAGTCCAGTCATCGGGAAAGCCTTGAAGGCGCTCCCACTCACGACTGGTCAACGATCGAATGAAGTTACTGGTTGCGATGTGTGGTGCTTGGTCACCCGTGTTGCTCAATAGAGTTGGGAAATGCCTCATAGAGGGAGATGCTCCTGCTCTGCGCCTGAGATTTCCGGGTTGGAATGAGACAGCCGTGCCACTTTGTTCAATGCATTCCTCAAGAGATCCGGCATCTCCTTGTTCCGGGCTTCTGCCCTTTGCAGTATTTCCAAGCAGAGATCCGCGCTCAAGTAGCACCGCTGCGGGACTTCTCCAATCGGATCCAAGGCATCCGACAAGGAAGACTCGACGGCGTTTCTGCGAAGTTCCGAAGCCTGATGCGTCCAGAACCCGGTAGGAGATGCTATACCCCAGTTCAACCAGCGAGCGCTGGAAGGCCAAGAAGTCTCGTCCGTTGTTGCTGGAAAGAACGCCAACGACATTCTCCCAGAGGATCCATCTTGGAAGGAACTTCTTAGCAATTCCTCCAAAGGACATTGCGAGTTGGCCACGAATGTCATCCATTCCTCCTCTGTCGCCCAAGATTGAGAATGACTGGCAAGGAGTCCCGCCGACCAGAAGGTCGATTGATCCGGGTTCGATTGGCCATTGCTCATAGCGAGTCATGTCCCCCAAGTTCGGCACATTCGGGAATCGAGCCTTCAGCACGGCGCTCTGGAACTCCTCGATCTCGGAGAAGGCGACGGCCTTCCAGCCAAGAGGTTCCCATGCTACCGATGCGGCCTCGATGCCGGAGCATACGGAAAGAAATCTCATTTCGCATCGATGCCTAGGATGGCTTTGAGGTAGCGGGTGCGGAACTCGATGACATCCTCGCCGAGATCTGGCTGTACCTTGGCCTCGTTGATCTTGCTGCCGTACAGGCGCACGGCCTCGGCGATCGAAGCCCAGAGTTTGTCGTATCTGCGGTACATGATGACCTTCTGGGACAGCGTGATTTCCTTGGCCGTGGTCTTGGGGTCACGGCAGGCAAAGGCTAGGCAACGCAGGGTGTTCCAAGAGAGTTCCGGGATCGTGTCGTCTCCGACAGCGTCCTCGAAACGCTCGGCCGCGCGCGGCAGGAGTTTGAAGTAGGAGACCGCTTCTTCGACGGTCTTAGGCTTGGTGGTTTTCGTGGTCATGGATGGAGGTGAGAGGGATGCCGAATTTGTTGGAGTGTACCCCGACCACATTATTGCTTTCGCCGTGGGTCGTGATCTCGATGGGGGTGATGCAGTAGGACGCATCACGACCCAAGGTCTTGTTGTGCCGCTTGATTGCATCAACACCGTACTCCTTCGCCTTCTCTTCGTTGACGAAGTTAAGCAGGGATACGGTCTTTTTGTCGCTGTATTCCCTGACGATGCAGAGAATGAATTGATTGTGAGTGTGCATAGGAAGGACGGATACAATCCATACCTAGCCCACCACAGTCAACCACTAATTTTAGCCTTTTGTGTTTTCTTCGGCGGGAGGGGTGACATCGACAACCGGGCTACCAAAACCGAGAAGTTTGTTGATGTCGTCAGCCGAGATGCGCAGTTCAGCCTTTACCTGTACGGTGGGGGCAGGGTCAACGAGTTTCTCCATCTTGTCGATGGCGATCGCCGTGGGCAGCATCAGTTGACCAATGGGAATGTCGTCCACCTCGTTGTCTAGGCGCTGCAATGACTTGTCGATGAACGAGGCAAGGCGGGCTGCGGTGCGGCGCTTGAACGCCAGCATATCCAATTGGCCTGCGTCCGCAAGGTTGTTGCGCATCTCACGGACGGTGTCGGGGTCGGCGGCTACCAGTTTGGCCGTCTCGGCCGGGGGAGTGCCTTGCTTGAGCAAGGACTCGATCCGTTTCTTGGTCGCCTTGGGGAGTTTAGCACCAGCGCCGGGGCTGGTGGTATCCATACGCTCATACTTTGGCTCTGAATCCATACCTCAATAGTAACTGGTTGACTTGCAATAGCAAGCAAGATACAGGGGGAAATGGAATTCACCTTACATCTGCCGCCCCCTCCTACGCACCAAGCGGCGCTGCGTATCCTCAAGACCCGGGATGGCCGTCAGTTCATCGGCAAGATGGCTAGTTCCAAGGCCGCAAAGTGGTGCAAGGCCGCTAATCTGCTCATCAAATCTGAGATGAATAGGCGAGGATACCATAAAGCCTGTGGCTGCCTAGGGGTAACCGTCACATTCTACTACAAGCACACCAAGGAGTCCGAGCGTGAGAGTCGCAGGACTGGAGACCCGTTTGTGATGAAGACCACCCGTCCTGACTTGGACAACCTAGCCAAGTCTGTACTGGACTGTCTAGTACAGTCGGATGCCATCGAGGATGACGGCAGGATCTTCTGGTTGACCCTCAAGAAATTTTATGCGTCCGAAGAGAAAGTTGTTGTTGACATTAACTGCGACTCCGAGGACAACTAACTCGCACTACGCACACAATGAGCAATAAAAACGCCATCATCCACGATCTCCCGTCCAAGGAGTATCGTTCCCGCCCCGGGGCTAACGCCTCGTTCCTGAAGAAGTTCGCCGTCTCTCCGCTGTACGCAGCCAATGACGATTTCGAGTCGTCCGCTGCCACGGATCTCGGCGAGTACATCCACGCCCTCACCATCGACCCGGCGAGCCTTGAGAACTTCGCCTGCCTCCCGACCACGGGTGAGGGCAGCAAGAAGGCTCGGGACGCATGGCGCGCCGAACACCCGGACGGTGTGCTGTTGTCGCCGTCTGCGATGGAGAATGGCAAGGCCGCCGCTGCCGCCTTGAAGACCAATCGACACTTCAACCAGTATATGTCGATGCCCAGCATGAAGACCGAGGTGTCGCTTTTCTGCGAGCATCCCAAGTACGGCTTCCCCATGAAGGCTCGCATCGATATGCTCGTCCAAGAGGATGACCGCATCCTCATCGGCGATGTCAAGTCCTACGGAAAGCCGCTGACCAAGAAGACCCTCTTCTGGGATATCCGTGACCGGGGCTACGACATTCAGTTGGTTCATTACCGCCGCTGCCTCCAGATCATCACCAATCGCACCCCGGAAGAGATGGCCTTGTTCTTCATCGAGAGCGAAACCAAGGCGCATGACAGCGCCAAGGTGATGCTTGACGAGGGCTGGCTGGCACACGCCGAGCATCGCTTGGACGAGTACTACCGGATCTACGCCGACTGCCATGAGTCGGGTGTCTTCCCGGGCTTCAACTTCGGCCACGCGCTCACGCTCACCCTCGGGGATAACCTGTCGTGAGCCAGCCAAAGGAAGGGTACGGCCTCTGGGTTCCGGGGGCGGTACTCTCACGCACCGACATCAGCCTAGAGGAGAAATGCCTCTACGGGCTGCTGGAGGTCTTGGACACGGGCGATGGGTGCTGGGCATCCAACGACTGGCTCGGAAGCCGCCTAGGCGTAAGCGAGAGGGCAATCCAGCGCTATCTGGCTAGGCTTGAGGAGGTGGGTCTGGTGGTCAAGGTGATCAACGAGGCCGCCGGGAACCAGCGCCGTGTCCAGACGGTGGGGGTCAAGGCTGTCGTCACCCCCTCACGCCAATCTGTCGTGACCCTTACGCCAAGTTGTCGTGACCCTCACGCCAATCTGTCGTCCAAGAGTAGAAGTGAGAATAAAAATGAGACAGATACAGAACCCCTACCCCTTGTTTTGCCTCATGGCGAAACCTTCAAGAGGGCTTGGGGTGAATGGGTGAACTATCGCACGAAGACCAAGAAGCGCCTTTCCCGGTTCGCACAGGAGAAGCAACTCGGCTTGCTGCAAGGGCTGACCGAGCAGGAGGCCGTTGAGTGCATCAACCGATCCATCGCCAACGACTGGCAGGGTCTGTTCCCGGAGAAGAAGCCCAAGTACGGTAGTAAACCTTTTTCCAAAATCTTGACCAAGGAGGATCACGACCATGGGTTCTAGCAACAAGTGCAAGGGTTGCGGCGGCATGGTAACCCCGACATACTGCCAATCCAAGGGGACATTCCGAAACTTCTTCACCTGTAAGTTGTGCGCCGAAAGCGGCAAGACATCCTACTGGGACTTCCCTTTTGACTTCCCTCAAGTCTTGGGGAGAATGAATCTCGTATGGGCAGAAAGGCATCCCGAGTACCCAATCGCATTTCACGACACGGATATCAGCAGGCTAGGTGGAGGACTCCGCACCGTCATCAACTGGGAGCCGTCCGAAAAGCCGTTCTTGCTGCTACACGGAACGACAGGGGCAGGCAAGAGCCGGACGGCTTGGATGGCGTTCAATAGGTTATGGCGTAAAAACTATCCGGATCGCGCCGTATGGCTTCCCATGCGCAAACTGGAGGCGGCCATCGAGCGCGGCTTCGATGACCACAAGCACGGACAGGTACTAGATTACTTCTGCACCGTCCCGCTGCTGGCCTTGGATGACCTAGGCAAGGAGCGCTTGACCGCCCGGATGGAGGCCGACCTGTTCGGGATCATCGATGAGCGAACCCAGAATCTGCGACCTACAATCATCACCACGAATTATAATGGCA
>JAURFH010000163.1 GCA_030834415.1 Verrucomicrobiota bacterium
CTTCGGCACTTTCTGGGTCACTTTGCCGGTGGCAGCCCATTCGGTACCGCGCTGGAAGGTGACGATGAAACCCACGCATTCCATGGCCACTTTGCCCTCGGGCCGCGCATGGCCAAGGGTGGTGTGGAAGACACGGCCCTTGCCGTAGTTCAAGACCATCAACATCGGTTCATTCTTGCCGGAGCCGCCTTTTTGCGGATCGGCATAAGCAGTGGCGAGCACGGTCAGATTCTCGGCCGGACCACGCAAGCGGTCATAGAGTTCGTCCTTGGCGTGCATCCACTTGGCAGGCAGGCCCTGCGTGATCGGATGATCGGCCACGCGGGTTTCCACCATGAATTCATGCTGCGCGCCATGACTGCCACCTTTGCCCGGGGTGAGGTCTTTGATGATCTTGCCTTCCCAATAGTTCACGTAGGGGCCGCTCTTTTCCGAACGCCCGCCCCAACCGCCGATACCGATCATCTCGTTGTAGGCCTTCCATTCGGGGAAAGAATTATTCGCCGCGTGCACAGAGACGAAACCGCCGCCGTTCTTCACAAACGCCTCGAAGGCCGCCTTGGTCGTATCGGACCAGGGGGCGCCGTTGTAATTCGAGACCACCACATCGTATTTGGCGAAATCGGGTTTGAAGGTCTCCATGTTCTCCTTGCCCGGCGGCGTGGTGGCGACATCCACGGTGAACTTGCCCGTGTCCTCAAGTTGCTTCTTGAGCCAAGGGGTCGTGCCCTTCCAGTCGTGGTTGTTCTGGCCATCGACGATGAGGACCTTGAGCGGAGCAGCGGTGGCGGTGATGAGCGTGACCGCGAGGAGTGCGAAAGTAAGCAGCAGCTTTTTCATGGTGAATTGGAGGAGCAAGATACCGGGAAAGCGTGAAAAGTCGAGCATCGCTTTGCTTTGGAGTGCGTGCGGCTACTTCTTCACCACGGCGCGTGGTTTCACGAGCGCTTCGAGTTGGGGCAGGTCGAAGGCTTCGAGGAGGCCGAAGCAGAACAGCTCGGGATATTTATCCACGGACCAGTTGTTATCGATGACGTCGTGTAGGGATTTCAGTGGGTTGGTGAGTTCGATGCCGGTGATGGCCTTTTCTTCGAGCGCAGCAGCGACGAGGGTGAAGGTGCTGGCACGAGGACCGATGGCGTGAATGCTTACTGGCTTTTTGCTGAATTCACCATCGGCCCAACGGGCGATGCCGGCGACCTGACTGGCTTGCAGTCCGAGCGGACGATCTCCGATGGCCGCGACGAGCAACGCGTAGAGGAAGTCGCGCTTCGAGATTTTCGATTCGCCGAAGTAGAAGGGATCAATGGCGATGACGCGTTTGTTCGCCGCGAGCAGGGCCTCAGCTTGCGCCGACACACTCTTGCGGCCGTTATCAGCGACGAGCAGGACGGTTTCCGTCGGAGATCCTTGCACCAGTTCGACGGCAGGAATGGTCCATGCGTCATCCACGCGGAGTGCCCACCAAGTGGCGGCGATCTGGCCTTGGGTTTCGGAGCCGAGTTTGGTGGCGACAACCTTGCCTGGTTGGGCGCGGACGATGGCGGCGAGCTCGGCACGTTTATGCTTCTGCCAGGTTTTCAGTTTGCCAGTTTCCGAGGGGATTTCCCCATAGCGAGGCAGTTGCTTGGCGGCAGTGACGGCGAGTTGATGGAAATCGAGATTGTTCTCTGGTATGGCCACCAGCAATTGCTCCGCCGTCTTCACTTCGTTTGTCACGTTGATCTCCTGCCACGTGAAGCTGGGGTCGTGCGGGTAGAAGTAATCGCCGAGGGCGCGGTAGAGGGCTTCGCGGTTTTCTTGCAGAAAGTTGTGCGTGCCGGGGACGTGGTTCACCTGATGGCGCAGTTTGTAGTCCGCACCGAAGAGGTGGTAGATAGGCGCGGCGGCTTCCAGCAAAGGCGGGAGGGCGTGCGGCGCGGCGAAGCAGCAATTGTCCGTGGCGTTATGTGTAAGCAACGCAGCACGCGGGGCGAGCATGGCGGTGAGGTGCGTGTAATCCACCACGGTGGCGAGGTCGTTGGGAGTCTGCTCGGAATCGCCGAGATCACTGATGTAGCGGGCGCGGGTGCGGAAGCTGGAGTAGCCGGCCACGGGATTGCAGAGCGTGACACGTGTATCCAGCGAACTGAAGAAAATGGTCTGCCAACCGCCGCCGGAAAGACCGGCCACGGCCACGCGCGAGCTATCCGCATGCGGATGGGAGAGCAGCAGATCGAGTCCACGTTTCTGCGCGAGGAAATGCACGGCGATGCCGCTCACGCCGGTGAGATCGAGCTGGTTCATGCGATAATGCACGAAACCCTCAGTGCGGAGCTGGCCCATGCCCACCCATTCCACGTTCAGCACGAGCATGCCGCGTTTGGCCATGTTGATGCAGCGGATCTGTTTGTAATCCGCCGCCTTGCCGAGGCCATCGTGGCCGTTCACGGCGAGCATCACGGGGACTTTGCCGGTGAGTTGCGTCGGTTCGTAGAGCAGCGCGGGAATCCAGAGACCGGGCAAGGCTTCGTAGCGGACCTTCTTGATGCGATACCCTTCGCCGCCCTCGATTGTATCCTGCCAATCCACGCCCACCTTGGCATCGCGCCAAGCTTGGGAGGTGGCATCGCGGAAGATGACGCGGTCAAAGACGTCCTGTCGGAGACGGTTCGCCTCCTTCTCCCATTGCGCGGCCGAGCGGACCTTGGGCATCAGCGGCACGCGCGCCTCGGTGTAATCGGCGACTTCCTGCCACGCGGTGTCAGTATCGAGAATGGGCTTCTCCAATGCGGACTTCACGAAGGCGGTGTCGGCGGCGGAGGCTAGGTGGGTGAAAACGAATGATAGGGCGAGGAGCCATGAGTGGAGCTGGGCGGTTTTCATGGGTTTGAGCAATTCATCTTCACAGATAACAAGGGTCAATTTTGTCTGTATCTAACATAGGTTGTGAGGTTTTGGCACTGGAAGTGAGCGTCGCGTGCGGTGTGAGCTACAATGATGGCGGCAATTATTTGTTCGATGAGCGAGAAGGCGAAAAGAAAGAGCTGGTGCGATTGGAGTTGAAACATCCACGGGTAGTCACTGGCGGCGTTTGTTGTCTCTAGGACACCAAGCTCCTTGAGTGGCCGTATGTACTCAGGTGTCGAGTCAGTCGTTCCGCAAGGTCTATGCGAAGGATGAATGATTTCATTTCGCGCTTCGTAGAGTAGAGATAGTTTTTCTAGAAGATCACTTCTTAACGCGTAGTTATCTCTGAGCAGATCTAGTTCATTGGGGTCTTTCGCTAAGCGTGCTAGCGCTTTTTTATCAGATTCAACTCCATATGCGCCGCTGTTGCATTCAATTAAGAAAGCGCGGAGTGCCGAGAACAGCAAAGGAAGACCTGCGAATACATACGAAGATGCGTTGCTTCGGCTGCTGGCTGCAGATTCACTGGCAGAGTTGAAGAATAGTTTAGTAGCCAAATGCACATAGTCTTGTGCCGATGTGCTCCAAGCGCCAACGTGTGTAACTGTCAGACGATCTTTCCGACTTTCTCTGCCACTTTTCATAATGTTTTCGATCTCTAAGAAGCATTCGGCCAAACATGAGCTTGGTTGTTTGTAACTTGGCCTAGTGTGGTAAAGTGTTCCTTGAGCTGAGTTAAGCGGGTTTGTGATTGATTGGCAACTGGCAAGGCGTAGCAGGTGCGGGTTTGAAACGCGGGGGCGAAGGGGCATGGACACGCCGAGCGCGCCTTCATTTTGGAGTGCGGAGGCTTGCCTCCGCTTTGTCCCCGAGGCGGCTTGACGCCTCGAGGAAGTGATTATTTGTTCTTGCTGTTTAACGGATAGCGTCCGACTGGAAGGACTTACCTATGCACGCGGCGAGCCGCGCGCATAAAAGCGGAGGCAAGCCTCCGCACTCCATAGTTAGAAGTCGTCGCGCACGTTCACTTCGTCGGTCTTGAAGCTGTAGATGGTCTTCACTTGGGCGGGTGTGGCGGTGCGTTCAAACCAAGCTGCAGAACACCACTTGTATTGATTGGCGACAGGCACCAAACCATGCTTCACGGGGTTTTGATGCACATAGTTCAAGCGGGCCAGATAGGAGCTTTCGTAGGTCAGTTGGCTGTCCCAGAAATTGTGCCAGACTTTGCGACCTTCGTTGTTGGTGGCCCGGTTTAGTTCCCGGGCGGACTCGGAATGCAGATGAGTGATCCATTTTCGCAGACTGCCGGAGCCAGGATTGCCACGAGCTATGAAATGGTAATGGTTTGGGAACAGTGACCAGGCCTCCAACTGCCAGTCGTATTGCTTGGACAACTTAAGCAGCGAGTTTTCCAAGGCTTCAAGGTGAACTGGTTCGACAAAGAGATGAGCTTTATCCAGAGTCGCGGCCGTGACCATGTAGATGCCATTGCCCTCCAAGCGATGAACTGGGGCGCGGGGCCAGTCATTGATCGGTTTCCTTGTGCTGTCGGGGTTTTCCATCGGAGCCGAAGTACTGGTGCCGATTGCGTCGAGGCGTCAAGCCGCCTCGGGGGAAAGCGGAGGCAAGCCTCCGCACTCCATAGGTTTACTTCCGAAAACCGTATTTCAGGGTGAAGAAGGCCGGGTTCAGGGCGGCGAGGGGGCCGCGTAGTTTGGCCAGTTCCGCTTCGGGGCCGTGTATCTCGAGGCGGGTGAGTTCGGAGATCTTCAGGGCTTCCTGCAAGAGGGGGCCGACGTTTTCCAGATGGGCGAGCACGCCTTCGGCATCGATATAGCCTTCGCGGCAGAAGGCTTGGTCTTCGTAGAAGCTGAAGCCGTAGTAGAGGCACTTGGGTTCGGTCTGGGTCTGGGCGACGAATTGTTCGCAGAGTTTTTCAAAGGCCGCGCGGTTCGCAGCCGGGACTTTGAAGTAAGGGACGATGGTGCAGCAGGTATCTTGGGTAGCCATATTTATATGTCGTTACGATGCGGTCTGTGGGAGGGAAAATAGGGCAAGGACCGGGGATTTGCACGGTCCGTTTCCGAAAAAAAGGCAGGCACCCCTCACCCCAGCCCTCTCCCCTCCGAGGGGCGAGGGAGATGGAACGTTACCCTGCTTTTCCTGCCCTTTTGGCACTTTGGGCGCAGAGTCGAGCTTCGCCCTCGGGCTAAAAAGAGGCTTTGCCGGTACTTGACACCTTCGGGTTCACTGTTAGTCTCTGCGGCTCCGTTTATGGCGGGGTGTCGGGCGGGACGGGATTGTCCAGCCGGGCATAGTGGCTTGAGCCACAGACATTTAAACCGAGAGACAGACGCATGAAACGCCAGTATCAACCTTCGAAGACGCGCCGCAAACGGCAGCATGGTTTCTTGAGCCGTAATTCGACGAAGAGCGGTCGTGAGATCCTCCGCCGCCGTCGTAATTTGGGCCGCAAGCGCCTGACTCCGGTATAATTTCCGCGTGGCCGTATATGGCCGATGACCGCCCCAAGGCGAATGGACTGCCCCGGACCGCACGTGTGCGGCTGGGGCATGAGTTTCGCCGGGTAAAAGAGGGCGGGCAACGGCTGGTGTGCGGCTGTCTGATCGCCAACTGGCTCGTTTTGCCAGCGGGCAACGGCTCCCGGTTGGGGGTCGTGACAAGCCGCCGGATCGGCGGTGCCGTGGTCCGTAACCGGGCCCGGAGATTGATGCGGGAGACCTTCCGGCTGAATCAGGACCGCCTGAAAGCACCAGCGGACATGGTTTTGGTGGCCCGGGCATCGATCGCAGGAAAAAGCCGGCAGGAGGTGGAGCGTGATTACTTCACGATCTTGCGCCGGGCCGGCTTGTTAAAAGAATCCTGATGCAGATATTGCAACACCTATTGATGGGCATCATCCGGCTGTATCGCTGGCTGGTGTCTCCGGTGTTGACCTCGCTCTTCAATCCGAACGGCTTGTGCCGGTTCAACCCCAGCTGCTCCGAATACGCCTTGCAGGCTATCCAGCTCCACGGGCCTTTCCGCGGTTCCTGGCTGGCGCTCAAGCGGTTGCTGCGTTGCCATCCGTGGGGTGCCTGGGGCGATGATCCCGTACCGCCGAAGCACCCTGGCAAAAGCTGCGGTTGCGAGCATCCGGATCATTCGACCAAGGCCGATTCATCGCGGCCTGACGCCTTGCCGGTCAATGGCAGCGGCATTCACTTTGTTCACCGTCCGACTTCTTTCTAATGGATCGTAAATCACTCATCGTTCTGGGGCTTTCGCTGGCTCTCCTCCTTGGCTGGGTTCCGCTTACGCATAAGATCTGGGGTCCGCCCCCGGCTCCCACCAACACGGTCAGCGAAGCAAGCGTGACCACCAGCAATGGCGAACCGGCCACGGTCACCACCACAACCACCACCAGCACGACCACGGCGACGGCGGCGTCCACCTTGCTCGTGGCGCCTAATACGCCGGAGGAAACGCTGACGCTGGTCGCGGAGGATATCCAATACGTCTTCACCTCGCACGGTGGCGGTGTGAAGCTGGTGGAACTCACGAAGTATCCGCACTCGGTCGGCTCCAAGAACGGCACGGACACGAACAACTTCGTCTCGCTGAACACGAAGGCACCCGTCCCGATGATGACCTTGCTGGGCGGCACGGCCCTGGAAGGTGACGGCATCTACAAGCTCACCCAAGACGGCAACACCGTCCGCGCGGAGAAGGCGCTGACGAACAATCTCTACATCGTGAAGGAATTCACGGTGGGCACGAATTACCTGCTGCACACGAAGGTGCGCATCGAGAACCGTTCCGGCGAGAACATGCGGTTGCCCGCGCAGACGCTCATCTTCGGTACCGCCACGCCGCAGAGCGCGCATGATGACGAGAGCACGATGGGTTTCATCTGGTACAATGGTAAGAAGGATGAACACATCGGCGGCACATGGTTTGCGAACCGTTTCCTCGGCTGTTTCCCCGGCACGCCACGCAGTGAATATCTGGAAGGTGAGAACAATGTGCAGTGGGCGGCGGTGAACAATCAGTTCTTCGCGATCGCAGCGGTGCCGAAAGACACCGCGCCGAAAGTCGTCTCCCGCCGCATCGACCTGCCCCCGCCGAACGCTTATGAGATCGCGCATGATTCCCGCGCGAAGCTCTCGCCGCATGGTTACCAGACCGGTTTCGTCTATCCGGAATCCATCCTGCCGGCAAATGGTTCGCTCGAGCGCGAGTACGATCTTTTCACCGGTCCGCGCGAGTACAACACCCTTTCCCGCCTGGCCACGAAATACAATAACAACCTGGATCTCGTGATGAACTTCGGCGGTTTCTGGGGTTACTTCCCGAAAATCCTGCTGCTCAGCATGAACGGGCTGGCCGCTTTCGGCCTGAACTACGGTTGGGCCATCGTGTGCATCACGGTGATCATCAAGCTCATCTTCTGGCCGCTCACCCATGCGAGCACCAAGTCCATGAAGCGCATGGCAGCCCTCTCCCCAGAGCTGAAAAAGATCCAGGAGAAGTATAAGGAAGACCCGCAGAAACTGGCGCAGAAACAGATGGAGCTGTGGCGCGAGCATAAGGTGAATCCATTCGGCAGTTGCCTGCCGATGGTGCTGCAGATCCCGGTGTTCTTCGGCTTCTTCAAGATGTTGCGCACGGCCATCGAGCTGCGTGGCGCCGAGTTCCTCTGGGTGGCGGATCTCTCCCAGCCGGACACCATCTTCGTCATCCCGGGGATCAATTTCCCGGTCAACCCGCTGCCGATAATCATGGGTGTCACCATGCTCTGGCAGGCGAACATCACCCCGGCCGCCCCGAGTGCCGACCCGGTGCAGCAGAAGATGATGAAGTACATGCCGTTGATCTTCCTCTTCGTCCTTTACAATTATTCCGCCGGTCTGGCGGTTTACTGGACCACGAACAACCTGCTCACGATCTTGCAAACCAAGATGACCAACTCTGAGCCCGATAAACCGGTCGCGGAAAGCACCAAACCCGTGGCCCCGGTGAAGAAGAAGAAATAGGCTCGGCAGGACAACCCCAAAACGTTTAAAAAGTCACACGTATGGCAGCGAATCCAACAGAAACTTTGACAACCTTGCTGGGCCACCTCGGCTTCCCGGCCACGGTGGAAGAACACAAACTTGATGACGGTCTCCTGCTCGATGTGAAGGCAGAAGACGCCGGTCGCCTGATTGGTCGCCAGGGCCAGACGCTCGGCGCGCTGCAGTATCTCGTGAACCGGCTGCTCATCCGTCAGGACCCGCAGGCCCCGAAGGTGATGCTGGACGTGGCCGGTTACCGGGCCGAGGCGCGCGATGCGCTGGTGAAGAAGGCCAAGGATGCCGCCGAGAAAGTGCGCCGCTGGGGTGACATCGTGGAACTGGAGCCGATGAGCCCGTTCGACCGCCGCATCGTGCACAACGCGATCAAGGACGATCCGGATATCGAGACGCACAGCGTGGAAGTGGAAGGCACCACCAAGAAAGTGGTCATCCTGCGCCCCCGCCAGTAAGCGACGAAAAACAACTACGTTTTCTCACCCCGCCCGAGCATGTCTCCGGCGGGGATTTTTTTATCCCAAAACTTGAACCGAGATTTCAGCGAGGTAGGTTAATGAACAGCCATGGACGAAACCACACCGACAGATTCTGCATCTGCGCCAATGCCGCGGCGTTATCGCTGGGTGTGGCGGGTCTGTTGGGTGTTGCTCGCGGTGATGTTCGTGGCGGTGCTGTATCTGGTGATGACGATGGAGCCCGCGCTTTACAGTCCGGCGGCGGCGGTGCGCACCAATGATGAGTATAAGGAGAGGATGAATCCCCCGCGCCTGTCGGACATCGGGACGAAGGCGCCGGACGCAGTGATGCCGCAGGTCACGGTGACGACGAACCAACAAGGGCGGGTGCGGATCGAGTATCCGATCGCGAGCGACAAGCGTGTGGAGGTGGTGGGGTTCACGGTGCACCGGATCGAGGCGGGGGAAACAGTGCAACTCGGGGCCGTGAGTGCCAGCTTGAAACGCATCGGGCACGTGTGGGTGCCGCCGGGCACGAACACACAATACAATCTACCAGCGCAGTTTTACGGACCAGATTTTCAACCCTTGTCGGACGCCGAGTTGATAGCTGAGATGCCGAACAAGTGGGACCGAACGATGAATTGCCGCACCGTCCAGCCTGCGTACCGGTTCGACCTGGAGCTTAAGGGAGGGGCGTGGAAGTTTGTCGGTGCGAATCTCTATGATGCGCGGACGCATACAGGGCTTACCTTCGGCTGGAGCGGCCAAAAGATGGGCGATACGATCTACAAGATCGGCTTAGACCCTTTCATCTGGCATGCCGCACCGGTGGAGCTGGTCGTGGATGTGGTGGTGGGACCGGTGGAGGTGGAGGAGATACGGCCGCTA
>JAURFH010000164.1 GCA_030834415.1 Verrucomicrobiota bacterium
CTCCAACACCACCGCCCGCGTGAAAGTCGCAGATATCGTGGTGACAGATGACGGCTTGGGGGTGAACACCTTGAGCCTCTCCGGTGCTGACGCAGCATTCTTCGAGATCATCGATACCTCCCTCTACATCAAGGCCAACACGGTCCTCGATTTCGAGACCAAGTCCAGCTACAGCATCACCATCGAGGTGGATGACACGACGGCGGGTGAATCGCCGGACCAATCGGTGAACTACACGCTCACGTTGATCGATGTGGAAGTGGAGACGCCCCTCGCCTCCGCGGTCATCGTCTCCGAAGTCGCTCCTTGGTCCAGCGGCAACAGCCCGTTGGGCGCCGACTGGTTCGAGGTCACGAATGTCGGCACGAACGCAGTGGACATCACCGGCTGGAAAGTGGACGACGGTTCTGCTTCCTTCGCCTCGGCTCTTGCCCTGAACGGCATCAGCAGCATCGCTCCGGGTGAGTCGGTCATCTTCATCGAGACCAGCGATCTCACCACAACTGCAGAGACCTTCAAGACGTTGTGGTTCGGCGCGAACCCGCCAGCGGGCTTGCAGATCGGCAGCTACTCCGGCTCCGGCATCGGCCTGAGCACGGGCGGCGACGCGGTAAATCTCTACGACAGAACGGGCACCCTGAAGGCCAGTGTCACCTTCGGGGCTTCGCCAGCTGGTCCGTCTTACCCAACGTTTGACAACGCCGCGGGCTTGGACAGCGCCACCATCAGCCGCCTGAGCGTGGTCAACCTCTATGAGGCTTTCGTAGCCGTGAACGACGCCACGGAGATCGGCTCTCCAGGCACGGCAGGACGTATCATCGTCTCGGAAGTCGCCCCGTGGTCCAGCGGCAACAGCCCGGTGGGGGCGGACTGGTTCGAAGTCTCGAACACGGGCGCCCGCGCAGTGAACATCGAGGGTTGGAAAGTGGACGATAGCTCCGAATCTCCGGCAGCCGCGGTCGCATTGACCGGTATCACCTCCATCGCCCCGGGTGAATCGGTGATCTTCATCGAAGGTGCCGATCTGGAAGCCGCCCGCACGGCATTCATCAACAACTGGTTTGGCGGCACGGCCCCGACCGGTCTGCAGATCGGTGTTTACTCCGGTTCCGGCATCGGCCTGAGCACCGGTGGCGACGCCGTCATCCTCTATGACAACCTGAGCCGTCAACGCGCCAAGGTCACCTTCGGTGCCTCGCCGTCAGGCCCGACCTACGCCACGTTTGATAACACGGTCGGTTTAAATGGCACGGCCATCTCGGAGTTGAGCGCCCTCGGACGTCATAGCGCCTTTGTAGCGGCGAATAGTTCCTCGGAAATCGGCTCCCCCGGTTTTGCTGGCGCACTGGTAGTCACCGAAGTCGCCCCATGGTCCAGCGGAAACAGCCCGGTGGGCGCGGACTGGTTCGAGGTCTCGAACACCGGCACCCGCACCATCGACATCACCGGCTGGAAAGTGGACGATAGCTCCACCTCCTACGCGGCGGCTTTGGAACTGCTCGGGGTGACCTATATCGCTCCGGGTGAATCGGTGATCTTCATCGAGAGCAAGGATCTGCCGACTACCAAGGCGACGTTCCTGAGCACCTGGTTCGGCGCCACACCACCGGCAGGTCTCCAGATCGGCAGCTACTCCGGCTCCGGCATCGGCCTGAGCACGGGCGGCGACGCCGTCAACCTTTTCGACACCGGTGGCATCCGCCGGGCGGGCGTAACCTTCGGAGCCTCTCCGGCTGGCCCGACCTATCCGACCTTCGATAACTCGCTCGGGTTGCGGTTCGCCGCCCTGACGGCACCAAGCGAAGTGAGCCGCTACGGCGCCTTCGCAGCGGTGAATGACAGCGCCGAGATTGGTGGACCGGGAACCACCAAAACGGTGCCGGTCGTGAAGATCATCTCGCCGTTGCCGCTCGCCAACGCGGTCGTGCCGGACAACGTGATCGTGCAAGCGACCGCCTCGAAGTTCGGCGGCAGCATCACGCAGGTAGAGTTCTATCTGGACGGCTCCCTACAAGCCACGGATACGACCGCTCCTTACGAGACAGTCATCGCCGTGACCACTCTGGGTGCACGCACCCTGACGGCCATCGCCACTGATGACGCTGGATTGCTCGCTACCAACATCGTGGCCATTACCGGCAATGTGACCCCTGCTATCGAATTGGTGTCGCTGGGTCAGGTGGCCTTCGCCGATCCCGCCACCATCCTGCTTCAGGCAAATGTGGCCGGTTTGGACAACAACCTCGCCAGTGTGAAGTTCTACGCGAACGGCACTCTGTTGGGATCTGCTTCCTCATCGCCTTACCAGTTCAACTGGCAGAACGCGCCGCTGGGCTCCTACTACGTGACCGCCGTGGCGGAACCGATCACAGGGGATACTCTGACCTCTAGCGTAACACACTTCATCGTCGGTCCCGTAGGCATCACCGCTCCGGTGCGCACAGAGGATAACAAGTTCCGCTTCCAGTTCGTGGGAACGGTGGCAGGCAAATCCCATCGCATCGAGGTCTCCACCGACCTCGTCAACTGGGTGTTGCTCGGGACACTTGTTCCTACTTCCGACACGATGGAAGTCGAAGACAACAGCGCGAACAGCAGCGAAATCCGCTTCTATCGCGTAGTGCAGGAATAGACCGCAAACCGGTTAACCGGCTCACGCAACCCGCTGCCTGACTCAGGCGGCGGGTTTTTCTTTGAGCTGATCAGCCAGATGATTGCCGGGAGCTGCTACAATTCCGATCCGTAGGGATGAAAAAGGCGGAATCCCGAAGCCTCGGAATTCCGCAAGAAAGTGGATGGGGTGACCAACGGGATTCGAACCCGCAACAACCAGAATCACAATCTGGGACTCTACCATTGAGCTATGGCCACCGCTCAGGGCCGCATAAAGTAAACGAGACGGCAGCCGGGCGTCAAGTGGTCACTAAGAGCTTTACCCGGCCAAAACTTGTCCTAAACTCTCGGTGCACATGGCACTAGGCAGACGTCAAAAGCAGTTCAGTGGCTTGCTGGCCGAGGAGCTCCAGTCTCTGGCGCAAACCGCCGAGGTGCGCTTTTACAAAGCCGGGCAAAACGTATTCCAAGAAGGCGACCCCGGTGACGGTATCTACGTCGTCCTGGAAGGCGCGGTGCAAGTATCTGCGCTGGTGGGACAAAACGAACGCCGGGTGCTTTCCCGCATCGAGAAAAACGATTTCTTCGGGGAGATGGCTGTGCTGGATGAAGAACCCCGTTCGGCTACTGCTACCGCTGAGACCGATACCCGCGCCTTTTTCATCCGCCGCGACAATCTCCTGAACGTGCTGGAACACTCCCCCAAGCTCGCGGTCAGTCTAGTACGTGAGTTCAGCCTGCGCATGCGGGACTTCAACCGCCACTATATCCAGAAAGTCTTGCAGGCGGAACGGTTGACGCTGGTGGGGCGCTTCTCCCGGTCCATCGTCCATGATTTTAAGAATCCCCTGAACGTCATCAGCCTCGCCTCCGAGATGGTGAACATGGATGGAGCGACCCCGGAGATGCGCAAGAACGCCGCCTTCCGCATCCGGCGGCAGGTGGACCGGCTCAGCAAAATGATCAATGAGTTGCTGGAGTTCACGCGCGGCTCCCAGGCTGCCGTCGTGCTGGCCGGAACGGACTACTCCCGTTTCGTGAAAAACTTAATCGACGAAATCTCGCCCGAGGTGAAGGAAAAAGGGGTGGAGATCGTTTACGAGACCGAGCCGCCCCAGGTGCTGGCCCTCATGGACCCACTCCGCCTGACCCACGTCTTTTACAATCTCATCAACAATGCCGTGGATGAGATGCCCAATGGGGGCCGTATCTTCCTGCGTTTCCAACTGCGTGAGAACGACATCCTCACCGAGGTGCAAGACACCGGCAAAGGCATCTCCCCGGAGATCGCCGGGAATCTATTCCAGCCGTTCGCCACATTCGGCAAGATGAAAGGCACCGGTCTGGGCCTCTCCATCTGCAAACGCATCATCGAAGATCACCGCGGCACCCTCACGGCCCGGAGCGAGACCGGCAAAGGCGCGGTCTTCGCGTTCACCATTCAACTGAACCGTTGATCGGGCTCAACTCGACCGGCGCAGAGTCCCCTTTAAAAAATCACGATGAATCGCATCCGTCTCCTGCCCGAAAATGTCGCCAATCAAATCGCGGCAGGAGAGGTGGTAGAGCGTCCGGCTAGCGTGGTGAAGGAACTGGTGGAAAATGCTCTGGATGCTCAGGCCACTTCTATCCATGTGGAAATCCAAGCGGGCGGTCGCAGTCTTATCCGTATCACGGATGACGGCATCGGCATGAGCAAGGACGATGCGCTCATGTGCCTTGAGCGGCATGCCACCAGCAAGATCCAGCGTGCCGAAGATCTCGCTTCCATCCGCACGATGGGCTTCCGCGGTGAGGCCATGCCTTCTATCGCGAGTATCAGCCGTTTCTCATTGACCACACGCGAGCGCGAAAGCGAAGCGGTGGACGGCACGCAGATTATCATCAATGGCGGCAAGATTCTCGAAGTGAAAGCTGCCGGTTGCGCGCCGGGAACGAGCATCGAAGTGCGCCAGCTCTTCTACAATCTTCCGGCCCGCCGCAAGTTCCTGCGTGCGGAAGAAACTGAGCGGGCCCATATCCAGCATTACGTCACGCTCGCCGCGTTGGCGCGTCCCGATGTAGCCTTCACGCTGGTGCATAACGGCCGGTTGCTCTGGCAATACCCCGCCGTCACCGGTGATTCAAAACTTCTCGCTTTGGGCGAACGTCTGCGGGCTTTGTACGGCGGCGATCTCGAGCTGCTGGAAGTGGATTTCACCGGCACCCTGCCCCAAGCGCGCGAGGTGATGGAAGATGAGCCTGAAGTGGATTCCACCTTCCGCCTGTGGGGCTTTATCGGTGCGCCCGGTGTCTCCCGCAGCACACGGGAAGATCAGAATGTGTTCGTGAACCAAAGGCCCGTGGAAAATCGCGGACTGAACCACGCCTTGATGGAGGGCTACCACAATTCGTTGATGAAGGGCCGCTTCCCCGTGTGCTGCCTGTTCCTCGAAGTGGACCCGGCAGAGGTGGATGTGAATATCCATCCGGCCAAGCGCGAGGTGAAGTTTCATCGCGAGCGGCAGGTGCGCCAGTTGGTGACGCAGGCCGTTCGGGAAACCTTGCTCAACTATCACACCGGCATCGGCAAGCGGCCGGAGGCGAAACCAGCGGCCAAGCCGGAGCCCGTTGTCCCGCAAGCCGAGCAAAAGCATCTTTCCCTGCCCGCGCCAACGGGAACTCAACCCGCGCCCAAGCTGTCCGTGCCGGTGCCGAGTAAACCCATCGCTGATTGGCCGGTGGAACGCAGTGTGGCGGGTGTGCAGCAGAGCAAGCAGCCGGAGATTGCGAAGAGTCTAGAGCCGTCGGCCAAAACGACTTCACCGGCGACGTCATCCGCACCGCTCATCACTCCGTTGGCTGGCGTGCAACCTCCAGTCGCGCCATCCACCCAACCGACCGGACCGCGTCCCCTGCTCTCCGTGCCGTTGCGATTGGTAGGCGTGATCGGCCGGCTGTATGTCGTGTTGGAATCGGACAAGGGACTTGTCTTGCTGGATCAGCATGCCGCGCATGAGCGCATCTTGTATGAGCAAATGCTGCAGCGATTAGAATCCGGACCTGCGCCTTCGCAGCGGCTGCTCTTGCCCGAGACCGTTGAGTTGCCGCCGCGTGATGCCCAATTCGTCCGCGATCAGCTTGGCTCACTGAACAAACTCGGAGTTGGGCTAAGCGAATTTGGTGACCGCACGTTCTTACTCGATGCCCTACCGCCTTTCGTGAAAGTGAAGGACACACGCCGCTTCGCCTTGGAACTTGTCGATGCCATGAAAGCCGTCGGGCAAGGCATCAACACGATGCGATTGGGTGAAGACATGATCGCCAAGACCGTTTGTCGTCATGCGGTGAAAGCAAACGATCCCTTGCGCGAAGCCGAGCTGCAAAACTTGGTGGAAGACCTGCGGCGCTGCACTATGCCCTACACCTGTCCGCATGGCCGACCCACGCTCATCGAGATGAGTTACAAGGAGCTTGAGAAAAAATTCGGGCGGACGCAGTAAAAGCAAAAGCGCGGAAGTTCATTCAGCGCTTTGCCATAAGGACTGTTTCCAAATACTACACGTTGAACTTGAACAGCATCACGTCGCCGTCTTCCACCACGTATTCCTTGCCTTCCATGCGGTAGAGGCCCTTCTCACGGGCCGCCGCCACTGAGCCGCACTCGACGAGGTCGGAGTAAGCAACCGTTTCCGCCTTGATGAAGCCGCGCTCAAAATCGCTATGGATGACACCGGCTGCTTGGGGAGCCGTGTTGCCCACGTGGATGGTCCATGCACGCACTTCCTTTTCACCCGCGGTGAAATATGTGCGCAGACCGAGCAGATGGTAGGTGGCGCGGATGAGACCGCCGACACCAGATTCTTTCACACCCAACTCCGTCAGAAATTCTTGCGCCTCTTCCGGAGAAAGGTCGATGAGATCGGATTCGATCTGCGCGCTGATGACCGTGGCTTCGCAAGCCATGTTCGCCTTCACATACTCGCGCACCTTGATCACGTAAGGATTGCTGTCTGCCTGGGCAAGATCGCTTTCCTTCACGTTGCACGCGAAGATGGTCGGCTTGTCAGTCATCAGGAAGAACGCCTTGGCGATGGCTTTGTCTTCCGGGGTCAACCCCACGGTCAACGCTGGTTTACCGGCGTCTAGCACCGGCTCGATCTTCGCGAGCACGGCGTCTTCGGCGATGGCCGTCTTGTCACCGCGCTTGGCATCCTTGGCCACGCGTTCACGGCGTTTCTTCACGGATTCGAGATCGGCGAGGATCAGTTCCGTATTGATCGTCTCGATGTCGCGGATCGGATCCACGGAACCGGCCACATGATGGATATCCGCGTCCTCGAAGCAACGCACCACCTGCACGATGGCGTCTACTTCACGGATGTGCGTGAGGAACTTGTTGCCGAGACCTTCACCTGCGCTTGCGCCCTTCACCAGACCGGCGATGTCCACGAACTCGATCGCTGCCGGGATCACCACATTCGTCTTGGCGATCTTTTGCAAGACCTGAAGCCGCTCATCAGGCACCGTCACGATACCCACGTTCGGGTCAATCGTGCAGAAAGGGTAATTGGCCGACTCCGCCTTGCGCGTGCGGGTGACGGCGTTGAACAGGGTGGATTTTCCGACGTTAGGAAGACCGACGATGCCAGCTTTCAACATAACTCAATACAACCGGTGGATTTATTCCTCTGCCTCTTCGGCGTTGGCCTCTTCCACGGCTTCGCGGATGGCCAGTTTAAATTTCTCGATACCCTCATCAAACGCGGCGGCGATCGGCATCACCGGCACCTTGCGGATCTTGCGCTTGAACTTCTTCAAGTTCTCCTCGGCCACGACCTCATCCATCTTGTTGGCGACCACGATGCGCGGCTTGTCCAACATCTCGGGAGAATACAGCTCCAACTCGCTCAACACCTGCTTGTAATCATCCCATGGCTCGCGACCATCTGTGCCCGCCATGTCGATCAGAATGACCAGCACTTTGCAGCGCTTGATGTGACGCAGGAACTCGTGTCCGAGCCCGACGTTATTATGCGCGCCCTCGATGATGCCAGGCACGTCGCAAACGGTCAGCCGCTTGTAATCCGCATACTCCACGATACCCGGCTGCGGATGCAGCGTGGTGAAGGGATACGGGGCTACCTTGGGCCGGGCACGTGAGATGGCCGTCAACAAGGTGGACTTGCCGGCATTCGGGTAACCGACCAGACCGACATCCGCCAAGATGCGGAGCTCGAAAAGATAATTGCCCTCTTCACCGACTTCACCGGGCTGGGCAAAACGGGGCGTCTGGCGGGCGGCAGTGGCGAAATTACGATTACCCAAGCCGCCACGCCCACCTTTGCACAAGACGAAGCGCTGACCGTGTTCGGTCAGGTCCGCCACGAGTTCCGCGCCCTCAATGCTGGCCGCACCATGCACCGCGCTGGTCTTGACGTGTTCTTCGTCTTCATAGGTGACCTCGACGGCGCGTTCCCGGCCTTGATAAATGATGGGCTGACGGCTGGCCGTGGCAATCGGGAGCGGCTTGGACGGCAAATCATCCGCCTCGTCCGCGTCCTCATCATCGTCCGTCCTGGGTTTTACGGACTTGGTATCGATCGGGGCTTCGGTATCCGGCAATTTCCAGATCAACGTACCGCAGGGGACCTTGATGATGAGGTCTTCACCAGCCTTACCATCCATGCCCTTGCCCATGCCGGCTTCGCCATGTTCGGCGAGCAAGCGGGGTTTGAAATACTGCTGGATGAGGTTGTTCTTGTCGTGATCGGCCTCGAGAATGACATCGCCCCCGCGACCGCCATTACCACCGATGGGACCGCCCTTGGTGATGTAGGCCTCACGATGGAAGGCGACACAGCCCTTGCCGCCTTTGCCGGCGCGGGCGAATACTTTGACCTGATCGATAAACATAACGGAACTAACCGACGATAGACTGGAAACGGGTTGCCGCGCAACGGGCCTCCTGCCAGAAATAAAAAAGGCGAGGTGACGCGCACCTCGCCCTGAAATTGAACCGGGAGCTAGTTCGCAGCGGCTGCGGCGGCTTCCTGCGGAACGATGTTCACGCGGGTGCTCTGCTTGTCGAACATCACCAGACCGTCCACGAGGGCGTAGAGCGTCCAGTCTTTGCCGACGCCCACGTTCTTGCCCGCCACAAAGCGGCTACCACGCTGGCGCACGATGATCGTGCCGGCATTCACCGTCTGGCCACCATAACGCTTCACGCCGAGACGTTTCGATACGCTGTCGCGGCCGTTCTTTACGCTGCCTTGACCTTTTTTATGTGCCATAACTTCTTAAGCGTTGATTTCTTTGATTTTGACGACCGTCAGTTCCTGACGATGTCCCACCTTGCGATGATAGCCCTTGCGGCGCTTCATCTTGAAGGCGATTTTCTTTTCACCCCGCTTGTGTTCCACCACATCAGCGGTGACGGTGGCCGAGGCCACGGTCGGAGCGCCTACCTGCACCTGGCCGTCTTTGGCCACGAGGAGGATCCGGTCGAAAGTAAAGGGTTGCCCGGCATCAACTGCCAGACGCTCGATCTCGAGCGTATCGCCCGCGGCGACACGATATTGTTTGCTGCCTGTTTCAACTACTGCGTACATAGCGTTACCTATTAAAAAGGACGGAGATACAACCATATCCAGCCGAGGAGTCAACTCTTAGTTTAAAGAATTTCATAAATAGTAAGGCTCCC
>JAURFH010000165.1 GCA_030834415.1 Verrucomicrobiota bacterium
CCAGTGTCCAAACCCGCGTCGTCTGCAATAATACCTTGACGTTCGCCCTTGCTGAAAACGACGCGGACATTTTCCGGCACGACCACCGCGTTCCGCTTGACCGCCACGCCGTGGAAACCGCCCTTGGCTTGAATCGCGATAGCTTCCACGGGTTCTGTGAGACGGCCCGGCAGATGGCGGCCCGGGCTCTAACCGATGCCGAGGCGCTGGAGTATTTCCGCGCCGTGTTCCCGGGAACGGATAAGGTAGAGGACGGCGGTCGCGTCCGACACCGCGAAGGCGTCCGCAAGGCCTTTGCATACTATCGCGGGCAGGATTTCGTCGCGGTAGGACGTGAAAACGAAACCGACGCGGCCCGGATCGTTTCCGAACAGCTCGACCGGATCACCCGCGGCGAGGCGCTAGACCGGCTGGACGACGATGTTGTGCTCCCGCCCGCCCCCGGCATCAACCCCGGCCACGATCTCACGACGACGCGGGGCACGTTATGGGGGGCGCTTAACACCGTTACATGGCTGGCCGATCAGCGCCCGATTAAAAACCGAGGCACAGAGCACGCCATCGCGTCGCACTTGTTCGGCGACGGGACCGGCGGGACGCAAAAAGCCCGGGCTCACAAGCTTGCCCTTCAGTTGCTGGCCGCATGATCCGGGCGCTGATTTACATTACCGCCAGTGTAACGATCGCTACGATTGTTTACCTCTTATTGCTGGCGGTTTTTCTTCTGGCGATATAAGAGCGGGACACCGCGACACGACAACCGGGGCCTAGCGCCCCGGTTTTTTTATATCGTTAATTCGGCCCCGGCCCGCCGCCCCCTATCCTCTTAAACCTACCGCCCGCCGCGTTCAGGCGGCCACAGGGCCGCGATCCGCTCCCCGGGGTACACGGACCGCGGCCCCCGCTTCCCGCTCACTGGCGGCGATTTATAGGGCATTGCATCGCATGCGACATTATGAGATAAACGGCGCGGGCAAGTCCGCCCGATACATGGAGAACAAACACATGAAAGACGAAAACGACACAAACACAGGCGATCTTCTTAACAGCCCGGTCGGCCCGGTGCTCCCCACCGTAACGGTTGAAGGATGGGGAACGGGCACCATCCCGGAGCTTGAACACCACCTTCACCAGCTCCGCGACGAACGCGACGCGACCCGCCGGGCACTCGCCGATTTGGAGCGTCGCACCAACAGCCCGGACGCTACCGACGGCGCGGACCTTGTCGATGTGATAACCCGCATCGCCGAACGCGTCGCCGAACGCGTCGCCGGGGAGATCGACGGCGCGGCCATTTGGGCGGAGATCGAATATCGCGTGGAAGAGGTGGCCGCAGACGCGGCCCGCGACGTGATCCGTAACGAACTGGTCGTCAACGTCGATCTGATCTAACGGCCCAGCGCCGCGCACCATCCCCCGGGGTTCGCGCCCCGGGGTTTTTTTATGCCCGGCTCCCGGCTCCCGGCGCGATCGGATCCGGCCCCCGGCGCGATCGGATCCAGCTCCCAGCTCCCAGCTCCCAGCTCCCAGCTCCCAGCTCCCAGCTCCCAGCTCCCAGCTCCCAGCTGCGAGATAGGGCACCGCAAAAAGCCCCGGGTCCCTTCCCATATCGGGTCATCCGCCCCGGCCCGCCGTCCGGCGATCCGCGACCAGCCAGCGCAGGCCCCGCCGCCGGGGGAACACGGGTGTAAGACCATGTTTTTGACATACGATATGTGATATTTTGATATGACTTGTTTTGATAAGAACTATCCCATATGTTTCACGTGAAACAATTCGCAGGGGCCCCGGAAAGATGTCTAAGTCTCTCTCTCCCGAACTAGACTCGAAACGCCTGAAGCTCGAACTTCGTTTGGCGCAGCTAGAACGCAACGAAAAATGTCAAAATGACTTTTTAACCTTTGTCCGCGCTATGTGGCCCGAGTTCATAGCAGGACGACACCACAAGATTATTGCGGACAAGTTTGAGCGTGTCGCACGAGGCGAGCTAAAACGCCTGATAATCAATATGGCTCCCCGTCATACGAAGTCCGAGTTCGCCAGTTTCTTGTTCCCGGCATGGATGATGGGCCGTGATCCGCGGATGAAGATCATCCAAGCGACACATACGACCGAACTAGCGGTAAACTTTGGCCGTAAGGTTAAGAACCTTTTGGAGACGGACGAGTACCATGAGGTTTTCCCCGAGGTGAAGCTTGCTGTGGACAGTAAGGCATCGGGTCGCTGGGACACGAACAAGGGCGGCATGTATTACGCTGTTGGTGTTGGCTCGAACTTGGCGGGCCGTGGTGGTGACCTCGTGATTATTGACGATCCGCATTCGGAACAGACGGCGATGTCGAACAGTGGTTTTGACGATGCGTGGGAGTGGTACACGGGGGGCCCCCGTCAGAGGCTCCAGCCCGGAGGGTCTATTGTTTTGGTACAGACCCGGTGGTCAGAGAAGGACATGACGGGTCAGTTGCTTCGTTCTATGGCTAAAGACCCTTTGGCGGACCAGTGGGAGGTTGTCGAATTACCGGCTATTTTTGACAATGACGAGCCTTGTTGGCCGGAGTTTTGGTCTATTGAGGATTTGACCGCGGTCCGCGCATCTATTCCTCCGTCTAAGTGGAATGCTCAGTATCAGCAGAATCCGACGGGTGAGGAGAACGCGATTATTCCGCGTGATTGGTGGAAGAGGTGGGAACGGGATGTTGTCCCTCAGTTGGAGTATGTCATCCAGAGTTATGACACGGCGTTTAGCAAGCGTGAGACGGCTGACTTTAGTGCGATAACGACGTGGGGTGTATTTCGTCCGGAGGAAGGGGGCCCCCCGAACCTTATTTTGCTGGATAGTAAGAAGGGTCGGTGGGATTTCCCGGAGTTGAAGGAGAAGGCTTACGAGGCTTATGGCTACTGGGACCCCGACACCGTCATTGTGGAGGCGAAGGCGAGCGGTACTCCGTTGACGCACGAGTTACGTCAGATAGGCATTCCTGTTGTGAACTTCACGCCGTCCAAGGGCGCGGACAAGGTCACGCGTGTGCATGCCGTATCGCCGCTTTTTGAGGCTGGAATGGTCTGGGCCCCCGACGAGGTGTTCGCGGACGAGCTAATAGAAGAAGTTGCAGCTTTTCCTAACGGGGAATATGATGACTTGGTGGATAGTATGACGCAGGCATTGATGCGTTATCGTCAGGGGAATTTTGTTCGTTTGCCGACGGACGACTGGGAAGAGGAAGAAGTTGGCATGCGGGTACACGCGTACTACTGATACGAGGCGGCATGGCTGAAAGAACACCTACGGGTGGATATGCAGAAGGCGGAGAGGTCGAACCCATGGGCATAGAGAAGAGCGTCACCATCACTCAAGCGATTCCGGCTACCGATCCACGGTCCGCGGCCCTCGGATCACGGCTCTTGAAGCAGGCCGGGTTCCGTGGCGATTTCAACGCGGTTTTGAAGAACGCTGATCCGAGGGTCGTGGACCAAGTCAATCGGATCATGCCTAAGTCCAAGGTCGCCGCGTCTTCGACGGGGCTTGGTTTGTTCATGCAGTCTACTACGAAGGCTATCTAGGGGGTGGGTTTACGATGTCCCAAGCGGTTGTAATGTCTTACGGCGAAGTTATTTTGCTGGGCGTGGTCGTCGCGGCGCTTTTGCTTGCTGCGTTCCGGAAATGAACTTAAACATTCAATCCGTTCTGACCGCGCTCGCGCCAATCTTGTTCGCGGCGGTGGGGTATCTCATCACCAGCTTCAACGAGCTAGAGAGCAGGATACAAAAGACCGAGGGCTACCTGATGCTTTTGGTCACGCCGCAGGGCGAGATTGTTGCGAGCCCTGCTAACAGCATTGAGCGGCAGAAGCTGCGCGAAGAGTTCATGCACATCATTCATGACTTGCAAGTTAGGATAAAGCTTCTCGAAGCCAAAAATGAAAAGTAGTGCTTATTCTGGTACAAAGGTATAGGATAAGGCGGATTTTGAAAGGTACGTGATCCATGGCTATAGAACCGCGGCCCATGGCCGGTTTGATGGACACCAATGTCCCGTCTCAGTTGGACGAGGAAGACCTCGCCGCTGAGATCGAGGTCGAACTTCCGGGTTCGATGGAAAACAATGTAATGGAGATGCTCTCGGAAGAGGTTCCGGAGGGTATTGAGATTTACGAGGACGGCGACGAAACGGTCGTTGATTTTGATCCTGATGACATGCGCGGCGATAGCGAAGACTTCTACGCTAATTTGGCAGAAGAGATTCCGGATTCGGAGTTGGGCGCTATTTCCGGCAATCTGCTTGACGAGTTCGAATCCAACAAGGCGAGCCGTCAGGAGTGGGAAGACGCGTATGCGGACGGCTTAGAGCTTCTGGGCTTTTCGTATACCGAGAGGACGCAGCCGTTCCGTGGTGCGACGGGCGTGACGCATCCCCTTCTCGCCGAGGCTGCGACGCAGTTTCAGGCTCAGGCCTTTAACGAAATGCTCCCGGCCCGCGGACCTGTGCGCGGCGCTATTATTGGCGCTGAAACGGCGGACAGGGAGAAGCAGGCGCATCGCGTCCAGCAGTTCATGAATTATTACATCACGGACGTGATGGAGGAGTACACGCCTGAGTTTGATCAGATGCTGTTCTATCTCCCGCTTGCCGGTTCGACCTTTAAAAAGGTCTATTATGACGAGATGCTGGACAGGGCGGTAAGCCGTTTTATACCGGCGGAGAACCTCGTGGTTCCCTATGATACGTCTGATCTTGAGACGTGCCCGAACATTTCACAGGTTGTGAAGATGTCGCTGAACGACCTGCGGAAATTGCAGGTCAGGGGTTTCTATCGCGACATTCCGGTTATTCCGGGTGCGACGGATTCCACGAATAGCGTTCAGGAAGAGATGGACCGGATTGAGGGTGTGTCTCCGGCTAACGTCGATTACGATTGTACGCTTTTGGAGTGTCACGTTGACCTTGACCTAGAAGGGTATGAGGACCTTGACGAAGACGGTGACCCCACCGGCATCAAGGTTCCCTATATCGTGACCATATCGGTTGATAATGGTCAGGTCCTGTCCATCCGCAGAAATTATCGCGAGGACGACGAACTCCGTAAGAAAATCCAATACTTCGTACACTACAAATTCCTTCCGGGGTTTGGGTTCTACGGGCTGGGTCTCATCCATACAATCGGTGGGTTGTCCCGAACCGCGACTGCGGCGCTTCGCCAGCTTATCGACGCGGGTACTCTCTCTAATTTGCCCGCCGGTTTCAAGGCCCGTGGTATGCGGATCAGGGACGACGATGATCCGCTACAGCCCGGTGAGTTCAGGGACGTTGATGCGCCCGGTGGCCGACTTTCGGATAGCCTGATGCCGCTTCCGTTCAAGGGTCCCGACCAGACGCTCTTCCAGCTCCTTGGTTTTGTGGTTGATGCGGGTCGTCGGTTTGCCACGATTACGGACATGAAGGTTGGCGACGGCAATCAGCAGGCGGCTGTTGGTACGACGGTCGCGCTTCTGGAGCAGGGCTCGCGGATCATGTCCGCGGTCCACAAGCGGATGCACTATGCCCTGCGGCAAGAGCTTCGTATGCTGGCCCGTGTAATCAAAGACTACCTTCCCCAGCGCTATCCCTACGCTGTCGAGGGGGCCGAAGCGACGGTTATGGCGGAGGATTTTGACGACCGCGTCGATGTCTTGCCGGTGTCCGATCCGAACATCTTTAGTCAGGCTCAGCGCATTGCGCTGGCGCAGACAAAACTACAGTTGGCGCAGGCCGCGCCTGAGATGCACAACATGCACGAGGTTCTTCGTGACATGTACGAGGCGTTGGGTGTCCGGGACGTAGACAAAATCCTGCGGCGCAATGTTGAAGAAGACCCGATGCCGATTGACCCGGCTCAGGAAAACATCAACTCAATGGACATGATTCCTCTGAAGGCTTTTGAGGGTCAGGACCATCAGGCGCACATCATGGCTCACATGGTATTCGGCTCGACGCCGATGGTTGGTGCGATGCCGCAGGTCGCCGTCGCGCTTCAGAAGCATATTATGGAGCACGTCCGTATCGAAGCTTCGGAGCAGGCCATGGTCCAGTACCTCCAGCAGGTAAGCGCCCGTCAGGGTCAGCCCCTGTCAGAGGAAGAAATGCTTCAGGTCGAGGCGCTCACCGCGCAGCTTATTGCTCAGGGCATGCAGATGCTCAAGCAGCTTAGCCAGCAGATTGCGGGCGAAGGTCAGGGTCCTGATCCTCTGGTTCAGCTTAAAGAGCAGGAGCTTCAGATCAAGGCGCAGGCCGAACAGAACGACGCGGCGCTCGACAAGGCCAAGCTCGATCTCGACAAGGCTGGTATGGACATGCGGAACCAGCAATTCAATCAGCGGCTCCAGAGCCAAGAGGCGCAGACCGCGGCGCGTATCAATTCCGCTATGGAACGTGAAATCCTTAAACAGCAGCAGAGCAGGAGACAGTAATGGCTTCCGTTAAAATCGTAACGAACAAACCCGGCGCGGCTCCCAAAGCATCGGCATATGCCGACATCAAGGGTCAGGGCCGTATCCCGTATGGCGAGGCGCAGGACGTAAAAGTTCCGTCTAGCATGAAGAAAGCCACGGCCCGCGGTATGGGTGCGGCGAAGCGTGGTGGTAGCTACTGGTCCTGCTGATGCCTCTTTACAAGGGCAAGAGCAACAAGACCGTAAGCAAGAACATCTCTAAGCTTATGGATGAGGGCTACCCGCAGAAGCAGGCGGTGGCGATAGCGATGAGCACGGCTAAGAGACCGAAACCGCGTAAGAAGAAGGTTATACGGGCTAAAAAGGGCGGGGTTGTTCGCGGCTTTAGCCGGATCGCCCGTCCTCAAAGGTTTCGAGGCATCTTCTAGTAATTATACCTGTCTAAGTTAAGCGGCTGGAGGCACGTAAATGATTGGCATTATCGGATCACTACTTGGCCCTATCGTCGGCGGAGTGCGCGACTACGTGCAGACCGGGCAGGAAATGAAGAAGGCTGAGCAGGAAAACCGCGCTCGTCTTTTGCGCGACAAGCAGACGAACAATGCTGAGTGGGAAATGGCGACGCTGACCGACAAGGACAAGTGGCTGCGGCGTTTTTCATTCGGCATGTTTTCTGCGCCATTTTTCTGGGCGCTTGTCGATCCGGGAGCGGTAGAACAGTATTTCAACGTCGCGCTATCCGCCATGCCGGAATGGTATATTCAAATGTTTGGGGCCATGATCGGTGGCGTGTGGGGCATCAGCGCGTTGAAGAATACAGCCCCGGCGCTGATCGGCGGAATCATCAAGGCAGTGAAAAAGTAGTGGAGGCCGTTGTCTAGCCAGACGCATATTGATGGTGACGTTTGCGAAATGATCGCGACAGAGTATTTTTTGCGTCTTGGCTATTGGGTGTTTCCTGCGGTGCAAGGTTCCAGCCCCATCGATCTGGTCCTCGTGAACAAAGAAGGTGTGCGCCTGATACAGGTCAAAAAGGAAGCGCAGCGCGTCAATCCGGGGCGCAAAGTTGCATCGCGCATCCACCGTGCTCGGTCTGATTTACAGAAGGCACTTGGAGTGGAGATGGTCTACGTCGATCCGGATTCGCGAGCTGTTTATGTATCCGACCACGACTATAACGCCAAGCGCAAGAGAAACAGTTAGCGGGCTGTTTCCCTTACCGGCAGGGTTTTATAACGATTTCTCGCATATTAATGCATTCAGTGTTACTTTAAAAACGGATAATTATAGGAATGAATGAGATATTTCTTGCAGAAGCAACCTTTCGTCTGATAAAAGAGAAGCGTTCCATCGTTATTGACACTCTGGAGTTTGGAGAGGTCAAAGACATGGAACATTACCGCGAACTCATGGGGTGGCTTAGGTCCCTTGAGTACGTTGAACAGGAACTCAAGAGCCTGCTAGAAAAACAGGAGCGAACTGATGACTAGCCCAGCTATTGCCGATCTATCCAAGATCGGCGAAGAGGCCGCAAAGTTGGCCTCTTCCCGCGAAGAGGAAAAGATAGCCTCTGCGTATGTAAAACCAGAAGACCGCGTATTAGACCCCGACCTAATCAGCAAAACCCTTCTAGAGCGCATCCCTAACCCTACCGGTTGGAGGCTTGTTGTTCTGCCTTATCGCGGAAAGGGTAAAACTGAGGGCGGTGTTTATCTCCCCGATCAGGTCGTTGAAGAAAACCAAGTCGCAACTCAGGTTGGATACGTCCTGAAAGTTGGCCCTCTTGCCTACAAAGACCCCGAAAAGTTCGACGGTCCGTGGTGCGAGGAGAAAGACTGGGTAATGTTTGCCCGGTACGCCGGTTCCCGCTTCAAGATCGACGGTGGTGAGGTTCGAATCCTTAATGACGATGAGGTTCTTGCCACCATTTCCGATCCTGAAGACATTTTGCATATGTAGGAGCAGTTTATGTCAGAAGAGCAGCTAGATAATGACGTCGAAGATCAGGAAGTATCTGTAGAGATAGAGGATACCCCTGACGATCAGGTTGAGAGTGCTTCGGTCTCGGATGCCGACGAGGAAGATCAGTTTGAGCGGGCATCTAACGCCACGCAGAAGCGGATCAACCAGCTAACCAAGAAAATGCGTCAGGCGGAGCGCGAGCGTGAAGAGGCAATACGCTACGCTCAGCAGGTTCAAAGTGAGTCTACGAGCCTTAAAGAACGTCTCAACACGTTGGACAATAGCTACGTCACTGAATTTAGTGGCCGCGTTCAAAGTGAATTGGCTTCCGCCGAAAACGCTCTAAAGAACGCTATGGAAATTGGCGACACACAGGCCGTTGTAGAGGCTAACCGTAGGATCACGGCGCTGGCTATTCAGGCGGACCGTGCCGCTCAGGCCCAGCGTGATGCTCAAATCCAAAAGCAGCATGCGGAACTTCAGCGCCAGCAGATGGTACAGGCCCGACAGCAGCCCGCCGCACCACGGCGGCCCGACCCTAAAGCTGAAGCTTGGGCGTCGGAGCGGGAATGGTTTGGTTCAGACGAAACCATGACCTATGCGGCTTTTGGTATTCACAAACAACTCATAGAAGATGAGGGAATTGACCCCTCTAGTGATGAATACTATAGTGAACTAGATAAACGCATGGCGGAAGCTTTTCCCCATAAGTTTAAAAACGGACCAAAAGGCAAACGACCCGCTCAGACGGTTGCCTCAGTTAACAGGTCTGCATCATCTGGGCGCGGTAAGAAGCAGGTTAGACTCACCTCTAACCAAGTCGCTATGGCTAAAAAATTAGGTGTGCCGCTAGAAGAATACGCGAAATACGTGAAGGAGTAAGGATATGAGCGAAGAACAGACTA
>JAURFH010000166.1 GCA_030834415.1 Verrucomicrobiota bacterium
CGCGCGGTTGTCGATGAGAATGAAATCATTCCCGGCACCATTCATCTTGGTCACATTCAAAGTCATGTGGTCGCAAACTACTCAAAGTCCTTAAAAAGACAAGTAGGGGGCAGCACTGATTTCGTAGCGCCGAATTGCTACCGAACTCCCTGACAGCAAGCAGGATGGTAAGACTTGAGGTGAATAGCTTAACAATAGGGCGGGTATTCGAGGTGAGTTAGTCAGCTGTTGAGCGGGTTCTTCCTTACCTCTTCTTTAGCAATGGTTTGTGCTTATTGGAATGGGGTTCATTAGTCTGGCTGACAGTGGCTAAAAAGGGCCATTAATACTTTACAGTCCGGTTACAGCCCACCAAATTACTCCGCGTGTCGAGTCAGTTGTTTGATACTAGTCGTACCCCAGAGAAATCGCTGAGGCAGTCCGGTCTGGAACTGCCGGGCGCACCCGTGTCTGCCGATGGAGCCATCCATCGCTCCCAGCAATATCTCCTCCGTGAGCAGAAGCCGGAAGGCTATTGGATCGGGGAGCTGATGGTGGATTCGACCTTGGTCTCGGACATGGTGGCCTACCATCACTGGGACAACAGCGTGGACCCGGAGTGGCAACGGCGCGCGGTGAATCACATCTTCTCGATGCAGTTGCCGGATGGCGGCTGGAACATCTACTACGGCGGTCCGGCGGAAGTGAACGCGACTATCAAGGCTTACCTGGCTTTGAAGCTGGCGGGTGTCTCCGTAAAAGACCCGCGCATGCTCCGCGCCCGTGAGATGGCGAAGAACCTCGGCGGTGTGCCGCGGATGAACACCTTCTCCAAGCTGTATCTCGCACTCATCGGTCTTTTCCCGTGGAAGTATCTCCCGACCATCCCGTGCGAAGTGATGATGATCGGCAAGTGGTTTCATGTGAACTTCTGGGAGATGAGCAACTGGTCCCGCGCGATGCTCGTGCCGCTGGCCATCATCAACCATTTCAAGCCTACCCGGAAACTGAACATCTCTTTGGATGAGTTGTATCCCGAGGGTTTCCATGAGCGTGATCTCGCGTTGCCGCGTGACCCGGAGTGGTTCACCTGGCGCAACTTCTTCCTTTCACTCGATGGCCTGCACAAGTTCGCCGAGCTGTGGGCGCAGGCAGGCATCCATCCGTTTCGTCGTCGTGCACTGAAGAAGTGCGAGGAGTGGATGGTGGAGCGTTTCGAGGGTTCGGACGGTCTCGCGGCCATCTTCCCGGCGATGCTGAACGCGGTCATCGCGTTGAAGGCCTTGGGTTATCCGGAAGATCATCCGGAACTGGTGCGCGCGGTGCACGAGCTTAAGAAGCTTGAACACCATACGGCCGACAGCATGCGTATCGAGCCGTGCTTCTCGCCGGTGTGGGATACGGCCATCGTGGCGATCGCCATGAGTGAATCCGGCGTGCCGGCCGATCATCCGCAGATGAAGAAATCGGCGGAGTGGCTGATGGGCAAAGAGATCCGTTTCCGCGGTGACTGGCATCACAAGAATCCGGTGGATGTGGAGCCGAGCGGATGGGTGTTTGAATTTGAGAACAAGTGGAATCCGGACGTGGACGACACCGCGATGGTGTTGCTGGCCCTGCGGCAGATCCCGACAGACGACGTAAAGAAGCGCGACGAGTGCTTCAAGCGCGGCATGGACTGGATGATGGCCTTCCAGTGCAAGGACGGTGGCTGGGCGGCGTTCGACAAGGATTGCACGAAAGGCATTCTCGAGAAAGTGCCGTTCGCGGACCACAACGCGATGCTTGATCCCGAGTGCGCCGATATCACGGCGCGCATCTTGGAATTGCTCGGTTACGAGAACTACTCGGTGGATCATCCGCAGATCAAGCGGGGCATCGAATTCGTTAAGAAGAACCAGGAGGAAGACGGTTCCTGGTATGGTCGCTGGGGCGTGAACTACATATACGGCACCTGGCAGGTGCTGCGCGGCATGCGCGCACTGAAGATGAACATGAACCAGCCTTGGCTCATGCGCGGTCGTGACTGGCTTGAGAGCGTGCAGCTTCCCGATGGCGGCTGGGGCGAACGCTGTAACACTTACGACGATCCCGTGTATAAAGGGCAGGGGCCAAGCACGGCATCACAGACTGCGTGGGCGGTCATGGGCCTTTTGGCGTTCGACGACCCGTTCCGTCCGAGTGTGCAACGCGGCATCGAGTATCTCGTCCGCACGCAGAATCAGGACGGCTCGTGGAGCGAAGAAGAGGTCACCGGAACGGGCTTCCCGAAGGTGTTTTATCTCAAGTACGACATGTACCGAAACTCTTGGCCGCTGCTTGCGCTGGCGACTTATAAGAAGTTGCTCAGCAAGGCCAGCGCTCCCAAGAATGGAGCGGCGACCAACGGCAAAGTGCACCTGAACGGAAACGGTACGACGCAGTTGAACGGGAGTCACTGAGCTAAACCAGAGGAATCTGGATTTCGAAGACGGTCCAGTTTTTCGTGCTAGATTTTAGCAAAAGACTGCCTTGATGGGCGCGAACAATTTCCCGGGCCAAGCTTAAGCCTAATCCTACGCCGTCAATTTTTCGACTGTGCGAGTGCTCTGCCCGGTAGAAGCGTTCGAATACCTTGACCTGTTCGGCATCTCCAATTTGAACGCCTGAGTTAGCGACACGAATAACGGCGTGTCCGTTTTCACGCTCCAGTTCGATCACTATCCGGCCCCCGGCTTGATTGTATTTGATGGCGTTGTTGACAAGGTTTTGAAGGGCTTGATGCAACAGGTCGGCATCTGCATGAACCATCACGCTTTCGACCGTTTTGCTCTCGATGATAAGGCCTCCAGCCAGAATCTGAGCATCTTCCAAGATCGCTCCTACCAAACTGCCCAGGTCGATACGGTGGAGATCCAAATTTAACCTGCCGGAATCCGCCTGGGAGAGAAACAGGAGTTTCTGGGTGATGGATTTAAGCCGTTGAATCTCCTCAAGAAGGGTGCTGTAAAACCGTTGTTGTTCCGAGCCGTCAGGCGCTTTCTGCAAGGCGTCTTCGAGTTCTCCCTGAAGAATAGTCAGCGGAGTCTTGAGTTCGTGCGAGGCGTCGGCACTAAAACGATTTGCCTGATGGAAGCTTTTCTCAAGCCGGTCCATCATCTCATTGAACACGGTAACCAGACGTGCGAACTCCGCCTCATGGGCGTGAGTGGTCAGGCGTTGATCGAGTCCGCTGGCGGTGATTCCTTCCACGGTCCGGGTCAAGGCCGTGACCGGTCTTAACGCGCGACTGGCGATAAGCCATGCGCCCGCTGAAACAAGGAGCAGGACAACGGGGATGGCGGCGAGATAAGCTTTGCGAAGTTCTTGCATGCCGGTGGTAAATTCATTCAGGTCGGCACCGATGATCAGTGTCGAATACGGAGTTCCCATGACGCCTATACGCCAAGTCCTCCCACCACCGGCCCGAGTGTAGAAGTGGGGCAATTTGCGGGGCAAGGCCGGGTTCTTTGGCGAGATCTGCTCAGACCGCCGGGGTGGAGGAGGCAGTGGTTCACCGGGTTTTGGTCCGTCTGGAGATTCATATTCCACCAGTTTCGGAAATGATTCAGGGTCGATTTCCGCCGGCCATTGTGAAGATTTGTGCATCACCCGTTCATCATTTTTCACCCAAAGAATGAACGATGGTGTAGCGTTGGTTCCGGCTACAAAGCCAAGCGCACTTTCAAACCTGATCCAATGGTCCCCACCAACCACCCGCTCAAGCTGCGGTGTTCCGAGATTGCGGATTTCCCGGTCCACGCGGGCCAGATCCATGCGATAAGTGAGCTGCCAAAACAGTATCCCCACCGCGACGAGCAAGCCGCCGGAGATCGTGGCAGAGAGCAGCGCGATCTTCAGTCGGAATGAGTTGAGTCTTAACAAGTTCATTTCGCCCGGGAACAGCGGTATCCAACCCCTCTTACAGTTTCGATGAGAGGATTATCATGGCTGTCAGAGATTTTTTTGCGGACGCGCTGCACATAAACATCCACCAGATTTGTTCCGGGATCGTGATGGTAATTCCACACATGTTCGCAGAGCTGGGTGCGAGTGAAAACCCTTCCCGGTGAGCGCAGCAGGCAGGTCAACAGGGCGAACTCGCGAGCGGTCAGTTCGACTAGTTTCTGACCCCGGCGAACCTCGCGGGTCAGGAGATTGACCGTAAGGTCTCCAGCTTCCAGCAGGTCGGAAGATTTTCCGCTAGTACGCCGCAGCACGGCTTGTATGCGCGCGATCAGCTCCTCCATGTAAAAAGGCTTGGTGAGATAGTCGTCCGCACCGTGATTCAATCCTTCGATTCGTTCATTGAGTGCGCTGCGGGCAGTTAGCAAGATGACCGGAACTTTGAGCTTTTGTTCACGGAGCTGGCGCAGAATGCTTATGCCGTCACGGCCAGGTACCATGACATCTAGGAGGATGACATCATATGGATGACTGGTAGCCAGACTTAGCCCTTCATGGCCGTCGTGACAGACGTCCGTTATGAAACCCTGTTCTTCCAATCCTTTGCGGACGAAGGCAGCGATCTTCTTTTCATCTTCTACCACCAGGACTTTCATCGCGATAGAGATAGCGTGTCTCGGAGGAAAATCGAAGCGGAATAAGATTACAAAACTGTAATCAAAGACTACGAGCTTTTGTCATGAAGCCGTGGTTAATTTCTCTCAAAGAATGAAAACAATCACAAAAGGGCTGATGGTTTGTTTTGTTGTGAGCTTCCTTTTAAGTCTCAGCGCTCAGCAACAGCCCAAGGGCAGGGATTCCGGGAAGGGCAAAGGAGGCCCGCCAGGTTTGGTGAAACCATCGATGGCGGATACCATCAAAGTGAACGTTTATGCTGACAATTGGTTCATGCTTTACATCAATGGAAAACTTGTCGCGGTGGATCCGATTGATTTCATTCCTCATAATGTTGTTACGGTGGACATTTTGCCCGAGTATCCCATGACTATCGCCGTGATGGCCAAGGATAACGCGGACCCGAAGACCGGGATGGAATACGGTGACCATATCGGCGATGGCGGATTTATCATCAAATTCGCGGACGGCACCGTCTCGGATGCGAGTTGGAAGGCCAGGAATTTCTTTAAGGGCCCGCTTAACGGGGATGCAAAGAATCCCAAGGTGGAACACACGCCGATTCCAGTCAATTGGTATGCCGTTGATTTCGATGACAGTCAGTGGGCGAAGGCAAAGGAATATACCGAACAACGTGTGAACCCCAAGCAGCCTTATTACGAGGCGGATTTCAAAGGTGCCAAATTCATCTGGACCGAGGATCTGGATCTGGACAATACCATCATCTTCCGCACTCGCGTTGAGAAGCCAGGGTGGAAGCCACGCTGGAATACCAAACCGGATCTGGATGTGTCACAGGCCCCAATGAAATAAAGGGGTTTAACAATATGAATGCTTCAACTTGCAGTGATCTTAAAAAAGTCTTTTTCCTCGGCTGCGCTTTGCTGGGCATGATGATCGCCTCTGCGGCTCAGGCTCATCTCATTGGCAACACAGAACATGATGATGGTGTGGAGGGATATGATTTCAGTATCCGTCCGCCCATGGTCGTGGCGTTAAGGCCGGAAACGGTATTAATGGCACAGGCGACCGGGTTGTCGCGTGAGACTAAGGAGGCAGCTACATCTAGTCCTGCGGATAAAGTGGTAGCGGCTTTTCGCCCCTTTGCACCCAAAGTAAAGACGCGGACGGATGGCAAGTTCCTCTACGTGGAGTCGGACGGGATGCCGGCGCATAACATGATGGTGGGCATCACGGCGTGGCAGCAGCAGGTGCCATTGCCGCAACCTTATACGGGCAATAACGCGTGGCGGATTCCGTTGCAACCGGTCCCGGCGAAGGAACCGGTGTCCATCAAAGGGCGCTTCCTGCGCGGCGCGGTGGCACTGGCGGTGAATGGTATTCCCATCTTCAATCCGCAGAACAATCGCGGGGAAGTCTCGCAAGAGATCGGGGAGCTGGATCAGTGGGGCGGGCATTGCGGTCGCGCGGATGATTATCATTATCACGCCACGCCGTTTCATTTGGAGAGTGTCGTGGGTAAGGGGAAGCCGGTTGCTTATGCGCTCGACGGATATCCGATCTACGGCCTCACAGAGCCGGATGGTGCGCAGCCGATAAAGCTTGATGCTTTCAATGGCCATGAGACGCCGGGCCTAGGCTATCACTATCACGGCTCCACGAAGTATCCGTATGTGAACGGTGGATTCCATGGCGAAGTGACGGAAGCGGGCGGACAAGTGGACCCGCAACCGCGGGCGCAAGGTGTCCGGGAGGCACTGACAGCCTTGCGTGGTGCGCGCATCACGGAATTCACGGGAAAAGGAAATAAACAGTTCGGTCTGAAGTATGTGATGGGCAACGAGACGCGTTATGTAAATTACGCTTTGAACGATAACGGCACAGTGAAGTTCGATTTCGTGGACGGGCGCGGTCAGGTTAAGTCTGAGGTCTACTCACCTAGGCAAGGTGGCGGTGGTGGAAACCGCCCACCCGAAGAGCCGAAAGGAAAGAAAGGACAGAAGAAGGGGAAAGGAGGAGAGCGTCCACCGGGAGGCAAAGGCGAACCTAAAGGAGCGGATAGCGCGCGCCAGCCTTGGATGAAAGTGCACGCGAGCGAGATGGATGGAAACAAGGACGGCGTATTGACCCGTGATGAACTCAACGCGGAAGTAACGGCGGTTTTCAAAGGCTACGATCGCAATCAAGACTCCAAGCTGACCCGTGATGAGTATGAAGGGGGCAGCCAAGTGCGTTCGGCCATGGGAGGGTTTGTGAAACAACACGCGAGCGAGGTTGATGCCGACCATGATGCGATTATCACGTTGGCCGAAGTGCAAGCCACAGCCCGCCGGATGTTCGAGAAAGCGGATACCAACGGAGACGGGAAGTTGTCCAAGGATGAACTGACGCTGCCAGCCGGCTATGTGGCGACTCCGCCGGAAAACTCGGGAAAGAAATAACACCATGAAAACCTATACTACCAAACTCAAGGACGGCGTGAGATGGCCGCTGGTTTTGCTCGCTGGGCTTTCTCTGTTCGTGAATGCGGTGACTGCGGCCTCGAAGGCACCCAACTTCCTTTTTATCATTGGGGAGGGCCAAGGCTGGAGCAGCCTGTCCGTGCCCATGGATGATCGCTGGCCCAACTCCAAAAGCGATCTGCAACTAACGCCAAACCTTGACCGGATCGCTAAGGGAGGAATGCGGTTCGCGAACTTCTATGCGCCTTCGCCGCGATGCACACCATCGCGGGCTGCTTATTTCACCGGCGTGAGTCCGGCACAATTGCACATGACATTTGTGAACGAGGGGAAGGGTGATGCAGTAGCTGCAGGCACGAAAGTCATTCCCGCCAAAACGACGACAGAGATGAGCCAGGGCGTGACCACGGTGGCTGAGTTATTAAAGAGGGCGGGTTATGCCACCGCGCATTTCGGCAAATGGCATGTGGGGCGGACGAATCCTTCCCAGCATGGTTATGATGAGAACGATGGACCAAACTCAAATGATGGGCCGGACCACGTGGCCAATCCGAACCCCAAGCAGGCATACGCTACGGCCGAGCTCGGCATGAACTTCATGGAACGGCAGGTCAAAGCTGGAAAACCTTTCTACCTGCAAGTCGCACATTACGCGGGGAAAAGCGCTTTGGATGCAAAACCAGAGACTTACGATGCCGTGCTCAAGCGGGCTGGCAACCAGGACAAAGCCAGAGTGGGAGCGGCGGCAGTTGCGGAGGATGCGGACATCACGGTGGGTATGTTGCTCAAGAAACTCGATCAACTTGGCATAGCTGATAACACCTACGTCATCTATACGACTGATCACGGAGCACAGGGACGTAGAGCTAATGAGCCCCTGAACAATGGCAAAGGGACGATTTGGGATGGTGGCTTGCGAGTGCCTCTGCTTATCCGTGGTCCTGGCATCAAAGCAGGGGTTTTTGCCAGACAACGCACCAGTGGAGTGGATTTGTTGCCCACGATTGCTGAATTGTCTGGAAACAAAGAACCGCTGTCTGCGCAAGTGGAAGGTGGGAGTTTGGTGCCCATTCTAAAGAATGCGGGACAGGGAGAGGTGAAGCGGGCGCGTGAGGAGTTCGTGGTGCATTTTCCCCATTACGACAAAGACCTGGTAGGTCCGGCTACGGCGATCTATCTCGGGGATCTGAAGCTGGTGCGCATCTACGAGACGGGTGAGCGACGGCTCTACGACGTCGCGAAAGATATCGCGGAGAAGAATGATCTGGCCAAGCAACATCCGGACAAAGTGGCCGCATTAGATCAAAGGCTGACAGGCTACTTGAAAGCCGTGAAGGCAGAGATGCCATCGCTCAATCCGAAACCCGATCCTAATGTGAAGGTGACGGAATTGCCCGGAGACCGGCGTGGGGGCAAAGGCAAGGATGGAAAGAAAAAGGGCAAGGATACCGAGCAACCAAAGCCGAATAAACTGTGATATGAAACGGATTTCATTGCGCCTCTTCGGGGTGGCTTTCCTCACCGCTTTGGCTTTGGGGACAGCGTTCGATCTTGTTCAACCGCTAGCTGCACAATCCGATCCGGGCAAAGCAAACGACAAACCTCGCAAAGGTGGCAAAGGTGGGCAGGGAAAAGGTGAAGTGAAGATGCCGACCCCGGCGTTTCGCACCGATGTTCCTGCGCATGATTACGATCTGATCTTGGGTCGGCCCACGAAGAGTTCCATCACTTTGAGTGTGCTTACCTATGAGGAACGCGACGGGTATGTAGCCTATGGAACGAAGCTGGGCGTGTATGCGAAGGAAACCACGATGCGGAAGTTCGCGAAGGGGGAACCGGTGGAGTTGCTGATCGAAGGATTGCAGGCAAATACGCGCTATCATTTTCAGTTTCGCTCGCGAGCTACAGGAAAAGAGAGTTTTGGAAGCAGTGCGGAAGGGACGTTTATGACGGCGCGTCCACCGGGGAGCGCGTTCACTTTTACGGTGCAGGCAGACCCGCACCTGGATTTTGGGACGGAGCCGGAGATCTATAAACGCAGCCTCACGAACGCCATTCTGTCGGGAACGGATTTCCACATTGACCTCGGTGACACGTTCATGACGGACAAGTATACGAACTACAAAGAGGCGGCTAAGCAGTATCTGGCGCAGCGTTATTACTTAGGGATCATCGGGCAGAAGGCACCC
>JAURFH010000167.1 GCA_030834415.1 Verrucomicrobiota bacterium
TGGATCGGGGCCCGTAAGCTGGAGGGCGAGGCGGACGTCGGTGGGCGTAGGATTGTATGACCCACCGGGGAATCCGCCGAGGTCGAAGTTCGACTTCCATGGCCTCCTTTTGTAGCCACTGCGGAACCAGCCGGGCCAAGGACAAATGCGAGGGGTGAAGTGCGAAGTGCGAGGTTGGCACTGCGAAGTTCACCCCTTCCCATCGACTTGCGTGATGGCAGGGAGGGAGTATGACACATTCACCGGGGTCGGGCGGTTTCATTGCTCTTTGACATAGTTCTTTGAGACGATCTGAAAAGATGTCTTAAGGCCGTCTGCTGGTCTGAATGGGCCAGGGCGTCGGCCGAAGTTCGGCTTCCCAGTGGCTCGGTCACGTATCTTTTATTTGATATGCTCTCTCGCCACGCCTAGCCCTGACCAATCCAGACGAAGTTCGTCTTCCCACCAGCGCAGCCAACCTCAAGCCACCTTTTCAGAGCGTCTCTGGCCGAAGTTCGGGTTTCATCTTATGGGGAGTCGAGGCGTCAAGCCGCCTCGGGGGACCCCGACCAATTATTTGGTACGGGGTAAAAAGCTGCGTCAAGCCGCAGCACTCCAAAGTTGTTGTTCGAGGACGACGACGAAAACGACGACGATTCGGCGATTGAAGTGGCTGACGAGGGTTTGGTTCGGGAGGCAAAGGCCGGATGCTAGAGTGCCGCAGGACAGGATGCATCGGCGGAGTCGTGCTGAGCGGATCGGACGGGAAGGACACTTCGGGGAACGGTAGTTGCACTACGGGCCTATTATAAACCACGGCCCCGACAATCTGTCGGGGTGAAAATACGCGGAAGGGGGATGGGGCTTATGGGATTGATAGGTCTGATAGAGGGGGAAGGTTCAACGCGGGTGGCACCGGTGGCCGCTTCATTCAATGATCACGCGCATGCGCAAGGTTCAAAGCCAAGGTGCGCTGATTTTGGATTGTCCAAAGTGGGCATCGGGGGGACTCTTTATCGCAAGCAAATGAATAATTCTTTCTTCAGTCAGCGTGCTGGCGCGGTGTCGGCTTGGGTTTTGGGCCTGGGGTTGGGACTGGGCGCGGTGTTTTCTGTTTCGGCAGGAGAGAAGCCGCGGAGCATCTCCGGGATCTACCCACATCTGGCCGATTTCAATAATGAGGGGGAGTGCGGCACAGGGGCAGTGGTGCCGTGGGCGGACCGCCTATGGGTCGTTTCCTACGCACCCCACATGCCCAAGGGTTCCTCAGACAAGCTGTACGAGATCGACAAAGACCTGAATATGGTCGTGCGGCCGGAGAGCATCGGGGGCACGCCGGCGAACCGGTTCATCCATCGCGAGTCGGAGCAGTTGTTCATCGGACCCTATGTGATCGATGAGAAAGGGCAGGTGCGGACGATCCCTTACACTGAGATGTTTGGCCGGCATACCGGGAATGCGCGGCATCTGACTGATCCGGAAAACAAGATCTATTACGCCACAATGGAGGAGGGTATTTACGAAGTGGATGTAAAGACGCTGGCGGTGAAGATGCTGTATGCGGATGAGCAGTTGAAGGGTGCGGATGCGCCGAAAGCCGATCTGCCGGGGTATCATGGCAAGGGGCTTTACTCCGGGCAGGGGCGTTTGATCTATGCGAACAATGGCGAGCATGGAGCGAAGGCGCTGGTGGATCCTTCAATCCCCTCGGGCGTGCTGGCGGAGTGGCAGGGGACCAACTGGAATATCGTGCGGCGGAATCAGTTCACGGAAGTGACCGGGCCGGGAGGAATCTATGGCAGTGACCGGCCCGAGAAAGATCCAATCTGGGCAGTGGGTTGGGATTATCGTTCGCTCATCCTGATGCTGTTGGACAAGGGGCAGTGGCACGCATATCGGCTGCCAAAGGGGAGTCACAGTTACGATGGAGCGCATGGTTGGAACACGGAGTGGCCGCGCATCCGCGATATCGGTGAGGGCGATTTGCTGATGACGATGCATGGGACGTTTTGGAAGTTCCCGAAGGATTTTAGTTTTGAAGATTCCGAGGGTATCGCGCCGCGGTCGAACTACATGAAGGTCATCGGTGACTTCACGGAATGGCGCGGCCAGGTGGTGTTCGGTTGTGATGACACGGCTAAGGCCGAGTTCCTGAACAAGCGCAAGGCCAAGGGAAACTTGGCGGGGCCGGGTCAATCGCAGTCGAACTTGTGGTTTGTGGAGCCAGATCAGATCGATCACTTGGGCAATGCCTTGGGCCGCGGGGCGGTATGGTATGACGAGGCGGTTAAGGCTAATGTGCCCTCGGATGCGTTTCTCTTCGAGGGCTATGAGCAGCGCGGGGTGCATCTGGCCCATGACCATGAGAAACCGGTGAAGTTCACCTTGGAAGTGGACCGCAAAGGTCGTGGTGAATGGAAAGGGTTGTGCGTGATCGAGGTGCCGGCCAAGGGGTATCGATGGCTGGAGTTTTCGCCGAAGGACAAGGGTGCTTGGATACGGGTGAGTGTGGACCAGGATTGCTCCCGGGCGACGGCGTTCTTCAATTACAGCAACAAGGACAAGCGTTCCAATGAGGCGAGCGACAAGTTCGCGGGAATCGCTACGGTGAAGGACAAGAGCCTTTCAGGCGGACTCATCCGGGCGCGTGGTGAGAACTTGCGCACGCTGAACTTTGCGGCTGTGCGCGCGAACAAGGGCGAGGTGAGTGCTGAGGGATACTTCGAACTGGGGGCAGATCTGAAACTGGTGCGGGTGGTTGATCCCAAGGCGCAGGATTGGCTGAAGAAGAACGTGGCGATCCCGCATGGGATGTTCCAAGTCGATGAGGCCTCGGTGATCTTCACCGATGATAAAGGCAAGCGTTGGCGGTTGCCGAAAGGCGATGCGGCGTTTGATCAGCCGGGAGCATTGGGGGATGAACGGATCGACCGCGAAGTGTGCACGGAGCGGGATCTCTTCAATTGCCACGGGACATTCTACGAGTTGCCAGCCGAGAATGCGGGTGGGTTCGCGAAGGTACGTCCCATCACGACGCACAATCGGCGTATCAAAGATTACACCAGCTATCGCGGGTTGCTCATCATGACGGGTATCAGTGATGGGGCGCCAAAGAGATCAGAGCACATCATTCGTTCGGAAGATGGCCGGGTGGCCCTATGGGCTGGGGCCGTGGATGACCTGTGGAGTTTCGGCAAGGTGCGCGGATCGGGTGGCCCATGGAAGGACACCGAGGTCAAAGCGGGTGAAGTCTCCGAACCGTATCTGATGACGGGATACGACAAGAAATCCGTGCTGCTCGAGCATGATGCGAAGCAGGCGATGAAGGTGCGTATCGAAGTGGATATCACCGGCACGGGAGTCTGGCAGACATATGCCAATATCGAGGTACCAGCCAAGACCACGATGACGCACCAATTCCCGGATTCCTTGCAGGCCTATTGGGTAAGGGTATCGGCGGACAAGAATTGCAAAGCTACTGCACAATTCCGGTACGAATAAGCTGCACGATTTTTGCCAGTGTGTCGCAAAGGCAACAAATGCAGTTTGCTAATAGAAATTGTTAGAAAATATCCGTCAGGCGTGTTTAATACCCGTGGCTGGGGGAATGGCCGCTGAGCGTGAGGGGATCACACGACATGGCTGCCTTTGGCTGTTGTTCATGCCCGTCAAGCGCCATGGCGGAACCACAAAACAAGTCATCCAACCCGCTTAAGCCTCCCACCAAAGAAGGTGCCACGGAGTCTTTGATCAATGTCACTGATTCGCTCAATGCATTGCGTCATGGTCTGCGTACCCCCTTGAACCAAGTATTGGGGTATACCGAGATGTTGATGGAGGATGTAGAGGGGCGTTCAGCACAGGCATTGCAACCGGACTTGGAGCGCATCCATCTTATCGGTGGACAATTGCTGGCATTGATCAATGAGGGGCTGGCCCCATGGAAGCTGATGGTGGGCCGGGTGGATTTGGACACGATGTGCTTCGAGATGCGCAGTCCGTTGAACCTGATCATTGGTTATGCCGAGCTTTGTCAGGAGATCGCGGTGGAGTTGGGGGACAAGCGGCTGGTGCCGGATCTGCAAAAAATCATCGGAGCAGCGAAGAATCTGCAAAATGCTTTTGAAAGCCCGTCTTTGAAGGAGCGGGTGGACCGTTGTTTGCAGAGTGAGAAATCCAAGCATCGTACCCGGTGGTTGATGGAGGATCCACCAGCCGTCCCAAAAGATGAAGGGGTGATCTTGATCATCGACGACAACGAGATGAACCGGGACATGCTCTGCCGTCGGTTGGAGCGTTATGGGTATGTGACGGTGGAGGCGGAAAACGGCAAGGAGGGTTTGGAATTGGCGCACAAGCGCAAACCAGATCTGATCCTGATGGATGTGGTGATGCCTGGCTCCAATGGCTATGAGTATCTGGAGCAGTTCAAGGCGGATCCCGCCTTGGGACACACCCCGGTGATCATGCTATCTGCACTGGATGAGATGGAGGTCACCATCCGCTGCATCGAGATCGGTGCGGAAGATTACATCCCCAAGCCTTTCAATCCGGTTCTGTTGAAAGCGCGTATCGAAGCCTCGGTGGTGAAGAAGCGAATGCGCGACCAGGAGAAGGCGTTGATCGATATGATGCGGGCCGAGCGGGAAAGGCTGGAGCAGATCCTTAATGGGGCTCTGCCGCAAGAGGCCGCCAACCGCATCCGACAGGGCGAACCCGGTGGGGTAGATGTACGGGCGGAAGCTTCCGTGCTGCTGGTGGATGTGGTCGATTACGATACACTGGCCCAGCAATTGCCCGCCAAGCAGATCGCCACTGTGCTCACCGAGCTTTCCATGACACTGGACTGGCTGGCCCGTTTCAACAAATCGGACAAGATCCGCATCAGCCCAGGACAGTTTATTGTCGTCACCGGATTATTAGCGGAACGTGATGACCATGCGGTGACAGTGGGTGACATCGCCCTGAAGCTGCAACATGTGATGCCGCTATTACGGGTGCAAATGAAAACGGACATCCATCTGCGTATCACGCTTGCGTCGGGAAGCGTGTCCGGGAGCGTGATTGGCCGCTCCAGCTTTTATTATGAAGTGTGGGGCGAAGCAGTAATCAAAGCCTATCAGATCAATGCGCAATGCGAGCCGGACAGCATCCTGGTAGATGACCAGTGCGCGGGACATTTGCGGGGTCAATTCAAACTGGAGGCTGGGAAAATGGCGGGAGTCTGGCGTCTTTCTGGCAGGCATTCTTCCCTCACATCAGCGGCGGCCTAGTGCCTATTCAGGTCAGGACTCAGGGACGACAAACTTTTGTTTGAGCAAAGAGACCAAGGCTGAAATGGCGGTCAGGTCATCTGGCATCTGATCGATTACCCGGCCGACCACATTGAGCTCCATCACCAGCAGCAGGGCTTGCATCTCATCCGGGGGGAGGCCTGCCTGCAAGCCTGACAGGCTGCCACTCAAGACGAGCCGACTGTCCCAAGATGGCAATTGTTCTTCAAGGGAACGCATCTCATCCATCAGGCGGAGACCTTCAAGGATGGCATTATCTGCGGAAAGCTCGATCTCATCGGCTTGGGGTGAAACCGGGCCCTGCTCAAAGACGAATGTGCCTTTGCTCCAGCGGAAAATCCGGTGCAAGGCGCGCAAGGGCGGCAGTTCACTGTCGTCAATCGAGGCATAGCGGATATGGCCATCGCGCATGTGAATGCGCCCAACTACCGGCAAATTTTCGATACGCAACACGCCCGAGCGACCATATCGGCAGAGGAACTGGAGCAGGTCAGGTACGGGGGTTTCTGCGATGGTCCCGGAGAGCCCCATCGTGCGCTCCTCTTGGCCGCGTGTGCGTACCTTGCTGACAAAATGGATCTCGGTCTCCCCGCTGGGCCGTTGGGCAGAGATGCTGAAGCGGGTGATGGAGACGACAAGAACCAGGATTTTCCCCAGGCGCAAGCGGTCGCCTTCTTTCAATTCGGCCTGGGCCACCTGTTCCTGATTTACCTGGACAAATTCCCCGGAATTCAGACTGCGGACGGCGGCCCGATCACCCCAGCCGGTCACCACGGCAAAGCGCTGGCTTTCTTCCCCCGGGATGAGGGTGATATCGTCGGTATCAGTGCGGTAGAGAAGCAGCGCACCGCCGTCGGGCACGGGGAATTCCCCGCCCTTGTTCGCGCCGTTCAAGAAATGCAAAGCTAGCGCCACGACGGCGGGAATTCTTGATTCCAGAAAGCCTGCTGACAAGTCACTTCCTGCGATCACTTATGAATCTTTTTCCTGAGGACTGGCCGCTTTCATATTTGAAATGGCACGGTTCATGGTTCATCGTTCATTTGCATGCGAGCACGGGTAGAGATCGTTACGGGTGACATCACCAAGCAGCAGGTGGACGCCATCGTCAATGCCGCCAACAGTTCCCTCACGGGAGGCGCAGGGGTCGATGGGGCCATCCATGCCGCAGCGGGTCGTGAATTGTACGAAGAGTGTCTTGCTTTGGGGGGTGCCCCACGGGGGAAGCCAAGGCGACCAAAGGTTACAATCTTCCAGCCAAATGGGTCATCCACACGGTCGGTCCCATCTACCGCGATGGCCAGCGTGGTGAACCGGAGAAACTCTCCCGCTGCTATCAGAATTCATTGAAAACGGCCGCAGCTCTCCAGGCAAAAACCGTGGCGTTTCCTTGCATCAGCACGGGGGCATACGGTTTCCCTTTCGAGGATGCCACTGCAATCGCGTTGGATGAGACCATCAAGTTTTTGAAAGAAGACAGCAGCATCGAAAAAGTCACTTTCGTTTGCTTTGGGCAGGAGGCTTTCACAACCTACCAGAAAATGCTGGAAGAGCGTCTCGCAGATTCGTGAGCAGATAAAAGTTTGTCCAAAGGTGGAGATTAGGGACTAATGTCCTTAATCATGAATCGCAGAACATTTCTGGCCAGCTCTTTGGCCTCGGTCGTCCTCGCCAGTGCTGCCATTGCGGCGGAAAAGAAACGTGCCCCGCGCATCCTGCTGCGCTCCTCTTGGCAGGTGGTGAACATCGGAGACATTGCGCACACGCCGGGCGTGCTGGCGCTCATCGAGAAGTATATCCCCGAAGCAGAGTGCATCCTGTGGTCGTCTGGTGATATCACGCCGGAAGTGATCGAGATGGAGCACAAACGTTTCCCGAAACTCAAGGTGGTCAAAGGCAGCATCAATGCGGATGGCGTGACGAAGGTGAAGGAACTGGAGGAAGCCATCGAGTGGTGTGATTTCCTGCTACATGGCTCGGGTCCGTCCATGGTGGCGTATCGGGATGTGGCGGCGGTGTTCAAGCGCACAGGCAAACCTTTCGGTGTCTATGGCATCACATATGGAGGTGGCTCGAAAGAGCAACAGGCGCTGATGAGCCAGGCGAAGTTCCTGTATTTCCGCGATACGGTGTCGCTGGCGAAAGCCAAGTCGGACGGCATCAACTGCCCGATCATGGAGTTCGGGCCGGATGGTGCATTCGCGGTGGATTTGCGCAAGCCGGAGCCAGCGGAAGCGTTCCTGAAGGCGAACGGGCTGGAGGAAAAGAAGTTCCTCTGTTGCCTGGCGCGGTATCGCCACACGCCTTACTGGCTGGTGAAGGAAGGTCGGGCCAAGGACGAGAAGAAGGATGCGCACAACCAGGAGATGCGCGAGCATGACATCAAGCCGCTGCGCGATGCGGTCATCGCCGTGGTGCGGCAGGCGGATCACAAGGTGCTGCTCTGCCCGGAAGACGCCACGCAGATGACGATTACGAAAGAGGATATCTACGACAAGTTGCCTGCGGATGTGAAACCGAAGGTGGTGTGGCACGAGAAATTCTGGCTGACGGATGTGGCGCTGAGCACCTATCTGAAATCCTCGGGCATCTTCGGCTTGGAGATGCATTCACCCATCATGTGCATCGGGAACGGTATCCCGGCCATCGTATGCCGATTTGCCGAGCAGACCAGCAAAGGTTTCATGTGGCGCGATATCGGTCTGGGTGACTGGCTCTTCGACATGGATAAGCCAGAAGAAGTGGCAAAGCTCACGGAAACGGTGCTTAGCTTGGTGAAAGATCCGAAAGGGGCGCGCGCCAAGGTCGCCAAAGCCGCCAAAGTGGTGGAGGAGCGGCAGCGCATCACGATGGGTGTGCTGAAGAGCAATCTGCCGGTTTGATATAGTCCTTATTTTTCTATCTGTATGAAATCATTCGCATTCGTTTTGACAGCAGGATTGCTGTCGGTTGTTTCTGTTTTCACTTTGGACGCAGCTGAGCCGGTCGGGAAAGCCAAGGTCATTGAGAAGACACCCGGGCTTGTCGCGTTCTGGACATTTGGGGAAGAGGCGGGGCAGCTACGTAGTTCTAGCGGCACCAAGGAAAAGCACCCGATGAAAGAAGTCGGTGGGCCGATCGCGCGAGTGGAAGGCGGGCCTTTCTCAGGTTATGCCGCGGACCTGAATGGGAAACAGTATTTCTCCATCCCTTATGCTGAGACGGGGGATCTGAATATCAGCGGACCGGAGGCGCAGGTGAGCATGTTCGCCGTGGTGCGCATCGTGAACCTGAAGCAGAGCCGGACTATCGCGGGGATGTGGAGTGAGGGCAAAGGTGCGAATGATGATACGGGCACGCGCCAATACGCGATGCTCATGAACATGCCGACTTACGGTGGGCCGAACAAGTTGACGCCGCATATCTCCAGTGAAGGCGGTGTGACGCGTCGGGCAGATGGCAGCGCGTTCCCTTGGTGTGCAGATTATGCGGCTACGGTGCATGAGGTGCCGACGGAAGAGTGGTGCACGCTGGGTTTCACATACGATGGCAAATACATACGTGCCTATATCAATGGTGTGCTCGACAAGATGGAGCTTGATCCCGTGAAGCACAAACGCACTGACCCTTATTTCACTAAGGAAGGTCTAGATGGCAAGGACCGCGGGATGAATCCGTATTATCATGGGCGCGGCATCTTCCGGCTGGACCCGGAGAAGCATGCATCGACGAAAATCGGTGGCGCGGATTTCACGGTGGGCGCGCGGTATGCGGTGGGTTCAATGTTGGGCGAGGCGACCATCGGGAAATTTGGCGGGCTGGCGGTGTTCAATCGCGCTATCTCCGAAGCTGAGATGATGAAGTTGCACAAGGCGGCGAATGTCGAGGCGTTGAACAAATAGTATTTCAGCACGAC
>JAURFH010000168.1 GCA_030834415.1 Verrucomicrobiota bacterium
TTGATCAAACCGGGTAGTGCGCCAGAAACGCCTAAGCCGGCGGCCAGTGACGACTTGGACGAACTCGTCAAGGTGTTCTCCCAGCGCGTAGGAGCGCAGCGCTGAACAGGGCGTTCCACAATTATTCCAAGGGAATTTCCATTCGAAACCGAATCATGAAAATCGCCGTCTTTGATACGCATCGCTATGACCGGGAGGCGCTGGAAATGGCCAACCGGGCTTATCAGTTCACTTTTTCTTTTTTCGACGTACGACTGAGAGAGGACACCGTAGCGCTGGCGCAAGGCCATGAAGCGGTCTGCGTGTTCGTCAATGACCAACTCACCCGTCCGGTGCTGGCTGCCTTGAAAGAGCAGGGGGTAAGGCTCATCGCACTGCGCTGTGCCGGATTCAATAACGTGGATCTCAAGGCGGCGAAGGAATTTGGCCTGCCAGTGGTGCGGGTGCCGGAGTATTCACCGTATGCCGTGGCGGAACATGCGGTGGCGCTGTTGCTGACGCTGAACCGGAAGATCCACAAGGCACACAACCGGGTGCGCGAAGGTAACTTCTCGCTGGAGGGACTGGTGGGGTTTGATCTGAAGGGGAAGACGGTCGGGATTGTGGGCACAGGGAAAATCGGGCGGGTGTTCGCAGGAATTATGAAGGGTTTTGGATGCCGGTTGCTGGCGTTTGATGTGCGGCAGGATGAGGCGTTGGTGGCGGAGACTGGCGTGGAGTATGTGCCGATGGAACGGTTGTTCGCAGAGTCGGATATCATCTCACTGCATGTGCCGCTGATGCCGCAGACGTACCATCTGGTGAATGAAGCGGCACTGGCGCTCATGAAGCCGGGCGTGGTGTTGATCAATACGAGCCGGGGTGCGTTGGTGGATGCGTCGGCCTTGATCCAAGCGTTGAAGCAGGGGCGGATCGGGGCGGCCGGACTGGATGTGTATGAGGAGGAAGCGGGCGTGTTCTTCGAGGATTTGTCCGGACTGGTATTGCAGGATGATGTGCTGGCGCGTTTGCTGACGTTTCCAAACGTGATCATCACGTCACACCAGGCGTTTTTGACAAAGGAGGCGCTGGGGAATATCGCGGAGACGACGTTGGGGAATGTGAAGGGGTTCAGAGAGGGGAAGCTGAGCAATGAGGTGAAATGACCAATGACGAAATTCGACCCCGACCTGGCGGTGCGGGGTTCATGACGAAGGAATAACCAATCATAAGACGGCTGCTATATCGGGTTGAGCAATTGCAGCGACAACCAACTGCCCTACGCTAACGCCTAGGGAATTCCGAGCGGGCGTGAGTTGGTTGCGTTGAGGCGGTCTAAAGACCACGCTTCCAGAAAAAAAATCTTCGATTGCAATTTCCTCTGGTGCAATTTGTTCCGTTTGGGAGCGGGTTTTGGGTGAAAATTTGATGGATTTTTTGTGGTCTTTTGATAAATTTCTTAGTGCTGACAATTCGTTGTCGGTAAAGGACGGGGTAAAGACCAGTTTCGGGTTCCTAGTTTGAGGTTTCGAGTTAGGAACGGGAAAGGGCGAAAATCCCAAGTCATCAAGCATAGCGATGTGATGCATTGTTATGTCCTGCGTTGGCGGGGAGGTGACAATCCTTATGGAATCGAATGGATCGGAGAGGGTGTCGGGTATTTGGATCGGGGCCCGTAAGCTGGAGGGCGAACTGGACGTCGAACAGCGTAGGATTGTACGACTGCTCGGGGAATCTATGAGCCGCTGCGGAACCAGCCTGGTTTTGGACGGATACTTAATCTGAACTCCCAATCGTAGGGAGGGAGGAAACGACACACTCGCCGGGGTCGGGCGGTTTCCTTGCTCTTTGACATACGTTTTCTGTTTAACCGCAGATGAACGCAGATAGGCGCAGATGGGGGAGGAAAAGAGGTGTTCAAGGCCTCCTCTCCCTAACCCTCTCCTCCATCTATCGATGGAGGAGAGGGAAACGTGAGTCTTTGTTCGTTTGCTGGTTAATTGGAGTGGCTGGCGAGGGTTTGGTTCGGGAGGCAAAGGCCGGATGCTAGAGTACCGCAGAACAGGATGCATCGGCGGAGTCACGTTGAGCGGATCGAATGGGAAGGCCAACTTCGGGGAACGGTGAATTAGTTGAGAGGGGTTTGTGTTGAGGGTTGAGTGGGGGAATGGGGCTTAAGGGGGTTGATCGGTCTAATGAGCCAAATAGGGCAGGTGGTGGGTAGGAAGGCTGATTCAACTGGTTGAGGGTGAAGGGAATCTGTAACGTTATTGATGGCGATTGTGCAAAATAATACAGCAGATGCCTTAAATAGCTTGACCCCAAGGAATTAGCGGGCTTACTATCGGTTCCAATTAGGCATAGTTCATGTTTGCGCAGATTAAAAGCCTGTTCTCCAATGACATAGGTATAGACCTCGGGACGGCGAACTCTCTTGTTTACGTTCGTGACCAGGGAATTGTCCTGCGTGAGCCTTCGGTCGTCGCCATCGAGGCGGGGACCACCAATGTGCTGGCTGTGGGTGAGGAAGCCAAGCGGATGCTTGGACGCACCCCGGGCAATATCGTCGCTATCCGTCCGATGAAGGACGGCGTGATCGCGGATTTCGAGATCACCGAGGCGATGTTACGGCACTTCATTCAAAAGGTTCATCATCGTAAACTGATCGCCCCCCGGGTGGTGGTGGCGGTCCCTTCGGGTATCACCGAGGTGGAAAAGCGGGCGGTGAAAGATTCCGCCACGCACGCCGGAGCTCGCGAAGTCTACCTTATTGAACAACCCATGGCGTCGGCCATCGGGGTAGGTCTGCCGGTGCATGAACCGGCGGGCAACATGATTGTGGATATCGGCGGTGGTACCTGTGAGATAGCGATCATCTCGCTGGCAGGTATCGTATTCAGCCGCAGCCTGCGCGTAGGGGGAGATGAGTTCGACGAGACCATCATCGCCCACATGAAGCGTGCCTATAACTTAATGATCGGTGAACGCACCGCGGAGGAGATCAAGATCCGGATCGGATCGGCCTTTCCTCTCGAGCAGGAATTGACGCTGGAAGTCAAAGGCCGCGATCTGGCCGCAGGTCTGCCCAAAACCCTGACCATCCGCTCCGAGGAGATCCGCGAGGCACTGAAGGAACCTCTCAACAGTATTTTGGAATCAATCCGCATCACGCTGGAACGTTGCCCTCCTGAATTGTCCTCCGATTTGGTGGACCGGGGCATCGTGATGGCTGGCGGTGGCGCGTTGCTGCGCGGTATCGACCGCATGGTGGCGCAGGAAACCGGCTTGCCGGTGCATATCGGTGAAAGCCCGTTGACGGCGGTCGCTGAAGGCACAGGCCGTGTCTTGCAGGAGCTTTCGTTCCTCAAGCGGGTCGCTTCCAGCCGCAGTTGATCCAGATGCCAAGGAGTTGTTTCCCCAGTCTGCGTTTACCCCGAACTTGGTGACGGGTAAGACAGATGTTTAAACGGGCGCACTATGTGGCCATGACGGCAGTGCTTTTGATGGTACTGCTGCTGCTCAGCCTGCCGGACCAGACAGCCGCGCGGGTGAAGCTGGCCATCTCTGCCTTGTTCCTGCCGCTCTTCGGCCTCAGTCAATCCACCCAGACCGCCACAGGTAAAGTCACGGATGCCACCCTGCCTCGTAATGTTCTGGTGAACCAGCTGGAGCAGCTGCGGCTGGAAAACATGCAGTTGAAAGTGCTCCAGATGCAGAGTGATGCTGTGATGGAGGAGAACCGGCGGTTGCGGGCGATGATGCAATCCAAGCCGCAGACCACTTGGAATCTACGGATGGCCAGCGTGATCGGACGTGACCCGGCGAACTGGTGGCGGACCATTCAGATCAATTTGGGCAGCGAAGATGGGGTGCGGGAGAATCTGGCGGTGATGAGCTCGCAGGGGCTGGTTGGCCGGGTGCATCGGGTAGGCGCACATCGGGCGCAAGTTGTCTTGATCGGTAGTCAGGAATGCAAGGTGGCGGCCGTGGTGGACAAGTCGCGGGAGAATGGCGTTATCGGCCCCTCGTCTTCCGCGGCCATTTTAGATCCCAATCTGGTGGACCTCAGCTACATGACGCGGAACAGCCGCTTGGAGCCTGGGCAACTGGTTTACACGAGCGGTCTCGGCGGCATCTTCCCGCAAGGAATTCTCGTCGGAAGTATCGTGGATACCCGGACGGTTGAGCACGGGCTTTATGTGGAGGCGCGAGTGAAACTGGCGGTGAACATCAATCAGCTGGAGGAGGTTTGGGTCTTGCTCCCACCGAAGCCATGAACGCCATCACTCTCATAGTCATTCTGGCTTTCACCTACCTAACGGTGTTCGCGCAAACTACGGTGGATTTTATCCGCGTGTGGTTGGGGGCGCAGGTGGATTTGCTGCCTGCTTTTGTGGTCTATGCGGCGCTTTCGGGCAATCCGTTGCTGACCACTTTGATTGCGGTGTTTGGCGGGTTGTGGTTGGACTCACTCTCGATGAATCCCTTGGGGGTGACGGTGGCTCCCTTATTGGTCACTGGGATGGTCATATTGTATTTTAGAGAAGTGGTTTTGCGGGAGCAGTTGTCGGCTCAGTTCATTTTCGGACTGGCGGCGGGCGCTGCAGTGCCGTTGATGGTGGTTTTACTGCTGCTGACTTTCGGGATGCAGCCTTTGCTCGGCTGGGGTTCGCTCTGGCAATGGGTCGTGATGAGCATCGGCTGTGGAGCGGCGACTCCGGTGGTGTTCCGGGTGTTTGACCTGTTCGATCATTGGTTGAGCTACCAGCCGCTGCCAGAAACCACTTTCAATCATAACCGTGAAATGAAACGGGGACGTAACTGAACATGCTGGTCGTTGATCAACTTAAGCGGGGAGACCCGAGGTTGCGCTGGCTCGCCATCGGCGTGCTGGTGGGCATGTTCGTGCTCGCGACCGGTCTGTGGTTCCTGCAGGTGGTTAACAACAAGAAGTATGAGAAAAACCTGATCGCCCAATCCTATCGCTCGGTCCGTTTGCCGGCCGTGCGGGGGCGCATATTGGATCGCAACGGCGTGGTGCTGGCGGAGAGCCGTCCGTCTTACAACGTGAATCTCTACTTGGAAGAGCTGCGACCGAGCTTTCAGGACCAGTATTTTGTGCTCAAGAGCAATGCGTTGTATCGCATCGCGCTGGAGAATAAAGAGCTGCCTAAAGAACAACGCAAGCGCTACACGAGCTCCATGCGGTTCGAGCTTGAGGCAAAAGCGCGCTACCTAGTGGTGCGCAGCCTGATGAACCGGATCTCACGGATCCTGCAAGTCCCCTTGGAGCTGAGCGAAAAAGAGTTTCGTAAGCACTATGAGGAGAAGCGCTCCTTGCCTCTGCCGGTGGCAGAGAATCTTTCTCCGGCCCAGGTGGCACGGTTTACTGAAGGTGCTTCCACTTTGCCGGGAGTGGATTTGCAGGTGCAGTCTTTACGCTCTTATCCTTTGGGATCTACGGCTGCGCATATCCTTGGTTATATGACCCGGACTGAAAGAGCGCCCGGAGAGGAGGAAGAGATCGAGTTTGATTACCGTCTGCCAGATTTCAAAGGGGCAGTTGGAGTGGAGGGAACTTTTGATGAGCAATTACGCGGAGTAGCTGGAGCCAAGACTTTGCTGGTTAATAATATGCAATACCGCCAGATGGAAAATGTTTGGCTGCCACCTAAACCAGGTGAAGATTTGTTTCTGACCATTGATGCGCAGATCCAGCAGGCCGCTGAGAAATCGTTGAAGGCACAGGGTTTCATCCGCGGAGCAGTGGTGGTCATGGATGTGCAAAACGGCGATGTCCTTGCCATGGCTTCTGCACCGACATTTGATCCCAATGCCTTTGTGCCAAGCATCTCCCATGATGAATATGCACGCTTCAATGATGCGGAAACCAAGCCCATGTTGAATCGGGCCTCGTTCGGTATCTATCAACCCGGTTCATCATTTAAGATTGTGACTGCGTTGGCTGCCTTGGAAGCTGGTAAGTTGAAGCCAAGTGAACAGTTTTACAGCAAAGGCTATTATCCTTTGGGGCGCGACAGCCGGATGAAATGCACGGCTGGTGCTGGCTTCTTTGATTTTCATCGGGCCTTCATCAAGTCCTGCAATTGTTATTTTGCCGATCATGGTTTGCAGATGGGCTTGGACCCCATTTTACGCATGGGACATCAGTTTTGCTTGGGTGAAAAGACGGAGCTGCCTACCCGACAGGATTTGGGTGGTTTTTTTCCTGATATCGGAACCCGTCGGAGAAACATGGGCGGTCCATGGACCGACGGCGATACGGCTAATCTAAGCATCGGTCAAGGCGACATCGCGGTGACACCGCTGCAAATGACGGTGCTTGCAGCAGCGATAGCGAATGGTGGCAAGGTCTATTGGCCTCGATTAGTCGAGCGGCTCGAGTCGGAAGAAAATGGATTCAGAAAAGTGACGGAATCCTTTGATTCGGGGCGGTTACGCAATCAGGTCAAAGTGAACCCGGCCAATCTGCGTTTAGTGCAGGAAGCGATGCGTGATGATGTGGCGGATTCGGAAGGCACTGGCAAACTGGCGGCAGTTCCCGGTTGGCAGGTGTGTGGGAAAACGGGCACAGCCGTGATCGAAAGACGGGGCACCGAGGCCAACCGCATCACTTGGTTTGTTTCCTACGCGCCGTTTGATGCGCCACGCTATGCGGTGGTGGCGATGGTGGAAAACGGCAGCTCTGGCGGTGGCGCTTGTGCGCCGATCGCACGCAGGGTCTATGAGGCTTTGCAGAAAATGGAACAGACCTCCAGCTTAGGAACTCCAAATCTGGCTCAAAGAAACTGATGTTCGGACAACCCAAATTGAATACTCGTGAACCACGGCTGGACTGGCTGATGGTAGCGGGTCTCTTTGGATTGATGGTGTTCGGCGTGCTGTTCATTTACAGCGCCACCATGTCGCGGGAATCCGCGCAAGATCTGGCCATCTGGAATCAGACATATTTCAAACAGATTGTCTGGTATGTCGCCGGTATCGGACTGGCAGCCATAGTGTGTCTGGTAGATTATCCCATCCTGACCCGCTGGTCTTTGGTGTTATACTGGCTCTCCATTTTAATGCTCTGTTCCTTGTATGTGATCGGCTCGGATAATGGCTGGGGAGCCAAGCGTTGGATCAAGCTGCCGTTCTTCCAGTTTCAACCATCCGAGTTTGCCAAACTGGCGTTCATCCTGTTCATGGCGCATTTCCTGAGTCGCCCGATGGATGAATTGCGTTCGCCCAAGGTCTTCTTGAAGGGGCTTGGGCTGATGGCGTTACCGTTTATCCTCATCTTGAAGGAGCCCGATCTGGGTTCGGCATTGGTGTTTTTCCCGGTAGGTCTGGTCATGATGTTTGTGGCGGGCGTGCCGGTGCAATTTCTACGACGATTGATAGCCGGGGTGGGGATCGTCGTGGCTTTGGTCCTTGTGGACGTCCTATTCGCCCCGAAAAATTTGCAGTTCATCAAACTCGAGGATTACCAGAAACAAAGGCTCCTCGTTTACTTTGGGCTGGATTTCGCCCCGCCTGGTGCAACTCCTGAGGAGAAAAAACGGTGGGAAAACATCCAGCGACAAAAAACGTACAACATCGATCAAGCATTGATCTCGGTAGGATCGGGCGGGTTGACCGGCAAGGGCTGGCGTGAAGGCACGCAGAATGCCCTGGGTTACCTGCCGCGCGCCGTGGCCCATAACGACTTCATATTCTCTGCCATTGCCGAGGAGAGCGGATTCGTGGGCAGCGTGATGGTCCTTATCCTTTACACAGTGGTGTTGTTTACTGGCATCAGGATTGCCAGCCAGGCACGCGATCGCCTGGGTAAAATCATGGCTGGCGGGGTGGTAGCCCTGTTGTTCAGCCATGTGTTCATCAATATCGGCATGAACATCCGCATCATGCCTGTGACGGGCATACCATTGCCGCTGTTAAGTTACGGCGGGTCTTCAGTGTTATGTTCGCTGATCGCTGCAGGCTTGTTGCAGAACATCTATATTCACCGCAAATCATATTGATATGAGTGATCGAAATTATTCACGTCGTCGCCGGCCCGGCATGCGTTTCCGCCCGCAAGGCGGAGCGCAGCCACCTAAGCCTGACAAACAGGCTCAGGATGCCCGGGCGGCGATCGTGGGAGAAACCATCTCGGACGAGCCGGTTTTTCAACGCCATCGCAGCGAAAATGAGATTGAGCGTTCGGAGAACATCGCCGCCGGCCTGCCGCCTGGAGGACCGGAAGTCGATCCAGATGCCGATGCTCCCGCTACGGTACTGCCGCCCGATGACGAAAAACCGTTCGAGCCGGTACACGTGCCGGACCCGAAACCGCGCAACCTTGTGGAGTCCATCAAGCAGACGGCTGAGAAAGTCATCCGCAAGGTGCAACGCCTCATCAAGCCGCCTGAGAAACGCATCCACAAGGAAGTGGTTATCAACGCCGAGTCTCTCGAGACCCGTGTGGCCGTGCTCGAAGAGGGCAAACTTGAGGAGTTCACCATCGAGCGTACTTCCGAAGAACGCCTCGTGGGCAGCATCTTCAAGGGCAAGATCAAGAACCTGGAAGATGGCTTGAAAGCCGCCTTCGTGGACATCGGCTTCGAGAAGAATGCCTTCTTGCACTACTGGGACATCGTTCCTAGCAATCTCGACTCCGGCGTGGAGTTGGTGGATCGCGGCAACAAACGCCGTGAGAAACCGCGGATCACGCAAAAGGACATCCCTCGGCTTTATCCCGTGGGCAGCGAGATCATCATCCAAGTGACCAAAGGTCCCATCGGTACCAAGGGGCCGCGTGTCACCACGCATCTGGCCTTGCCGGGTCGGTACCTTGTACTTCTGCCGAATTCCGATCAGAGCGGTATCTCCCGCAAGATTGAGGAGCAGGAAGAACGCCAGCGTTTGAAGAAAATATTGCGCGAACTCTCCATCCCGGAAGGCATGGGTGTCATCATCCGTACCGTTGGCGAAGGCCAGCAGAAGCGTTACTTTGTGCGCGATCTGGCCATGCTTCTGGATGAGTGGAAGGAGATCCAAGAACGCATCACCAAGCAGCCCATGGCTACTTGCGTATTCCAGGAGCCGGACCTCGTGGAGCGTACGGTCCGTGACTTCCTAACGGAAG
>JAURFH010000016.1 GCA_030834415.1 Verrucomicrobiota bacterium
TTGGAACCAGAGTCCTGTACCGCGCCTACACACGAGACGGCAGGGACAAAACTCACGAGGGGCTGGATGTTGGGCTTTTCACGGGTAACGCATCTAACAATGCGGACGTGGTGGCGCTGATGGCCGGGGAGATTCCGTGCGGTCACTACAAGACGGCGCAGAGCGAGATTGGGCTATGGTATATAGAACAGGGCATGACTTACGGATGCCGTATCAGCGTCCCGCCCGAGCAGGGTAAGTTCATAGGCCAGATAACCGTGGGGTGGAAAGAAGAGCCACCTGATGTAGATGCGTACCGCACATTGCTGCGCATCGGTGCAACCATGCTCTCTAAGAGCAAACAGCAACTTTAAGGAGCGACCATGTTTGATCTACTCAGCGGCGGCTTACTCGGTGGCATCTTTGGCGGGGTCTTCCGGCTTGCTCCGGAGGTACTGAAGTTTTTCGACAAGAAAAACGAGCGCCAGCATGAACTGTCGATGTTCGATAAGCAGTGCGACCTGGAGAAGGTCCGGGGGCAGCAGAAGCTCGCTGAAATCGGGGCCGCTCGGGATGCTGCGATCGACGTGGGGGTCATGGATGCTTTTAACTCCGCCATTCAGCAGCAGGCCGAAATGGTCAAGGCAGCCGGCGGTTGGTCCGCTGCGCTCTCCGCCAGCGTTCGCCCGGTGGTAACGTACTGGGTGCTGCTGATCTGGTCCTTTGCCCATATCTGGTTTGCCTGGAATGCCTGGGCAAATGGCCTTCCCCCGGCTGAAGTGTTCAAGCAGATCATGTCTCCTGACTTTGCCGCGCTTCTTTCTGGCACCATCAATTTCTGGTTCTTGGACCGCACTTTGAAACAGCGGGGGCTGTGATGAACCTGGAGCTTGCCGCAGAGTTGTGCCGCAGGTTCGAGGGCTTCAGGGCGAAGCCCTATCTGTGCCCGGCTGGTGTCCCCACCATCGGGTACGGGTCTACGTACTACGCCGACGGCCGCAAAGTCCAACTCATCGACCGCCCAATGGATGAGCCTGCGGCCCGGGCCCTTTTGATGGTGGAACTGGAGCATACCTATGCCCCGGGGGTCATTCGTCTCTGCCCGGGCCTGATTACGGACGTGCCTAAATTCAACGCCATCGTGGACTTTGTCTACAACCTTGGGATTGGCCGGTTGCAGACCAGCACACTCCGTAGGAAAATCAACGCCAAAGACTGGGATGGCGCAAAAGAGCAATTGATGCTTTGGACGCGGGGAGGCGGCAAAGTGCTGCCCGGCCTAGTTAAACGGCGTACCGCTGAGTGCGCACTGATTGGATAACCATGCCGCTGCAAAAACTCCAACTTAAGCCGGGGGTCAATCGCGAATCGACCAGTTTGGCCAACGAAGGCACGTGGTTCGAGATGGACAAAGTGCGCTTCCGGTCCGGCTATCCGGAAAAACTTGGGGGGTGGACCAAGGACACCGGATCAGCCAATACTACCGGGGGTGAGGCTGCTCCCCCGACGGGCTCGTTTTGGGGCGTGTGCCGGTCGCTGTTTAACTGGGTCACGGTTGCAAGCTTTAACCTGATGGGCGTTGGGACCAACCTAAAATACTACATTCAGCAGACGGCCAACGGCACGTTTTACGACGTCACCCCGATCAGGGCAACGGACACTGTTGCTTCCAACGCCTTCACCACCGTCAACACCAGCACGACGGTCACGGTCAACGACACGGGGCACGGGGCGCAGGCCAACGACTTTGTCACCATTTCTGGTGTGGCGTCTGCTGTCAACGGCATCCCGGCTGCAAGCCTGAACAAAGAGTTTCAGATCGTCTCCATCGTGAGCGGGAATGCCTACACGATTGTGGTGGATACTGCCGCAACTTCTAGCGGTACTACGGGGGCGGCCACCTTCACCTATCAGATCACTACGGGCAGCGACATCTATACGACGGGCGTGGGGTGGGGCGCTGGGGGTTGGGGCGGTATCACATCCGGATATGCAAGCACCGGGTGGGGCAGCCCGGCCCCCGCTGGGGTGGGTATTGGAACGCAACTTCGCTTGTGGAGCCAGGACAACTACGGCGACTACCTTGTAATGAACCCGCGAGGCGGCCCAATTTATTTGTGGGTTCCCGCAGCTGCTCCGGCCACTTATTACCGCGCGCAGGTTCTATCTCCCAGCAATGCCAATACCCAGGACAGCATTCAATACTGGTTGACGGATACCTCTTGCCCGAATATTTGCAACATCGTCGCAACCTCAGACACCTCTCGGTTTGTGATTGCGTTTGGCTGCAATGAGTTGCCCGCTACAAAAGGAGCAGCCGCGTCCACGGTATGTGATCCGTTGCTTGTTCGCTGGTCTGATCAAGAAAACTATGCGGTATGGTGGCCAGAGGCGACTAACCAAGCGGGGTCATACCGCTTAAACATTGGCTCGTCCATCGTAGCCCAACTTCAGTCTCGTCAGGAAATCTTGGTGTGGACCGACGCTGCCCTGTATTCCATGCAGTATCTTGGCCCGCCGTACGTGTGGGGCTTCCAGATTCTTGGTGACAACATCTCCATCATGGGGCCGAACTCGGTTGCAACGGCTGCAAACATCACCTTTTGGATGGGCACGGACAAGTTCTACATGTACTCCGGTCGTGTGGAAACGCTCTACTGCCCTCTTCGCCAATACATTTTTGGCAACATCAACCTGTCCCAGCGGTACCAGTTCTTTGCCAGCACAAACGAGAACTACAACGAAATTTGGTTCTTCTACTGCTCGTCGAATTCAAACATCATTGACCGCTACGTCATCTATAACTACCTGGAGCAGACCTGGGCCTATGGCAATCTCAGCCGGACGGCGTGGCTCGACACGGCGCTGCGCGGCTATCCGGTTGCTGCCACCACGGGGAGCCTGTTGGTGTACCACGAAAATGGCGTGGATGACGGCACCACTAACCCGCCCACCGCAATCGAGTCCTACATTCAGTCTGCCGACTTCAATATCGGGGATGGGCACAACTACGGGTTTGTGTGGCGGGTGATCCCTGACGTGACCTTTGATGGGTCTTACGTCAACCAGCCCGCAGTAACCTTCTCCATGAAGCCGCGCCAGAACCCTGGATCGCTTTACTCCGCTACGGCGGCTGAGGGCGTGACTAGTGCGCAGAACTATCAGACGCAGCGCAACTACATTGTCCAAGAGTTCACCGAGATCATCTACACCCGGGTCCGTGGGCGGCAGATGGCTTTCAAGATTAGCTCTGATGGACTTGGTGTGAACTGGCAGCTTGGTGTGCCTTCAATTGATGTGCGCCCGGACGGCCGGAGATAACGCATGACGCTGATTGTCACCTCTGAGTTTGAACTCAACCGGGTTACGGCACCGCGTCTACCCACCGCGCCTCTTGAGTATGAGAAGAGATTCCATGACCAATTTTCCGATGTCCTGCGCCTGTACTTCAATCGGCTCGACAACATTCTGGGGCAGCTTGTAGCAACTATGGACACAATCCCTATTTCTATTGGCGGCACCAACACCGATGCGTTTGGCCGGCTTCGAGTCAGTGAACCGTATACCCTGTTTGATAGTCAGAGCCGGTATGCTGCTGATAACCAGTTCAGCACCTCCACTTCTGGCACTGGCACTTCTACCTTCAATACCAATCAGTCCAGTGTCAGCATGGCCGTGACGGGCGCTGGTGTGGGTTCCGTTGTGCGGCAGTCGTACCGCAATATGCTGTATCAACCGGGCAAGGGCTTGCTGGCCCTTGCTACGTTTCAGATGGACAACGGGTCATCTGCCAACCTCACACAGAGGGTGGGCTACTTCAACACGCAAAACGGCGTATTTTTCCAGCGCACAGGTGGCGTCAATTCGTTCGTGATGCGTTCATACACAACGGGCACGGCAAGTGACGCTAGATTTGCCAACCAAGCAAACTGGAATGGCGACAAACTTGATGGCACGGGAGCGTCCGGCCTGACGCTTGATCTGACGCATCCTCAAATTCTTTGGATGGACTTTGAGTGGCTTGGCGTGGGGTCGGTTCGGTGTGGCTTCATCATCAACGGCCAGTACATCGTTTGCCACACGTTTGATACCGCCAACGTCTACGGAACCACGGTGTATATGACGACGGCTATCCTGCCGGTTCGTTATGAAATTACCACCACAACGTCGGCAGTTGCCGCCACCCTGACGCAGATTTGCTCCTCTGTTATATCGGAGGGGGGCTTCGAGGCCACGTCGATTGAGCACGTTGCTAGACGTACGACGGTGCTTGGCACCATTAATACAGCCGCCAACTTCCTACCAGTGGTATCAATTCGGCTGGCGTCAACTGCACTTGGCGCGGTGGTGCTGCCCAACCGAATCCAGTTCCAGCCAACCACCCTGCAAAACTACGAAGTAGCTCTCATCAAGAACCCGGTTTTGACGGGGGCGACTTGGGCAGCAACGGTTCCATCGGACAGCAACGTCGAGTTTGATGTTGCTGCCACGGCGATTGCCACGGCAGGGACGATTGTCCAGACCGCCTATATCTCAAGCTCGGGCGGCGGCGGGCAGGCAGATACGATCTCTCCGACAGGATTTAACTGGGATCAGCAACTTGGCGTGTCGCTGACAAACGTAAGTGATATTTATACCCTGGGCGTCCGCACAATTTCTGGCGCTACGACCGGCGATGGCGTCGGGTCGATCTCTTTCTACGATTTGACGCAGTAATTGCCCACCCCGTGATACGATTATTAAGCAAGGAGTACCCCCATGGCCGCTGAAGATCAAGGCATCATGTCTCTGCCGCAAGGTGCGGGGACCGAGGCCCCCGCACCATTGTCGTTGGAAGACTCGTACGATGCCGTACAGACAGGCCTGAGTACTGCTTCTCCCCAAGCTTCTGCCGACATACAGGAACTGATGCGCAGCATCACTCCTGCGCTGGATCAACTCTCCGATGAGGACCTGCAAAAGATGCTGGAAATTGTCCAGTATCTTTACGAAGGCGGGGAGGCGGAATACGCCAAGCGGCGGCAAGAAGCGATTAGCTCCGGGGCGATTGAACAGGATGACCTGCCCGAGGATTTTGATCCGGAAGTGCTGTCGGCAATCGGCACTGTTGTCATGCAAGCGCTCCAGCAACGTCAAGGGGGAACCCAGCAGGAAATGCCGGCTCCCCCGGCCCAATTTGCCCGGGGTGGGATTGCTGAAGCGGCACGTCTAGTGGCATCTCGGGGCCGGGATGGCGACACCATGCTGGCCCATATCAATCCGAAGGAAGCACGTCTTCTGCGCAGCCATGGTGGCTCGGGCACGATCAACCCAAAAACCGGGTTGCCCGAGTACAAAAATATCTTCCAGAAGATTGGTGGTGCGATCAAGTCCGCATTCAAGTCGGTTGTTAATGCAGTCAAACCGATTTTGAAATCTCCGATTGGTCGAATCTTGGCTACCGTTGCACTGGCCACGTTCCTCGGGCCTGTTGCTGGCGCTTTTGCGGCGCCCCTTGCTGCCGGTACTGTCACTCTTGCTGGCGGCGGCAACATCAAGCAGGCACTTGTAGCAGGGGCCACGGCCTACTTCGGTGCTCCTGGTGGCGCGGTTGCCGAGTATGTTGGCGCGGCGGGTATTACCAACGTCGCGGCCAATGCTGCTGTCACGGCGGGTATTGTTGGAACGGGCGCGGGCCTGCTGTCTGGTCAAAAGCTCGCTGACGCCGTCAAGTCTGGTCTGACCGCTGGCGCCACCAGTGGTCTCATGGCCGGCATGAAGAGCGGGTTTGGCACAACCACTCCCACCGGCTTGCCCCCTGGTTCCATGAGCCCCCAAAGCGTTCAAGATGCTGCACGGCCCGTTACCCCGGAGAGCGTCAGCACTCAGATTGAAGGCGGGACGCAGACTGCGCCGGTTGCTCCCCCTCCTGCGCCCGTTGCTCCCCCTGCACCTCCCGTCCTAACTTCGCCCGTTGCTCCCCCAAATCCGGTGATGCCGGAGCCCCTGGGCCCTGTCTCTCAGGGAGTGACGGCGGACCAAATAATGGGCCCGTATGTTGAGCCCCCGATGATCAATATGGCGGCGCAAGGGACGGGTGCTCCGTATAGCCCCACTGCGGGCCTTCAACTGCCTCCGGGCGCGGCGCCAGAGGCGGGCTACACCGTGGCCGGAGCCCCGACCGGTACTCCTACTGCTGGCGACTCCTTCCAGCGGATGGCCGGCGGAATTGGCGACCTGATGCAGGGTAAGGAAGGCGCGTTTGACACCGTCAAACAAGGCGCTTCTGATCTGTTCTTCCCCAAGACCATGTCGGCGGCGGAACTGCAAAACACAGAAGCCTTCCAAAATGCTCGGGCCAATGGCGCTTCGTACAGCGAAGCAATGAAGGCCGCCAGCGCCAACAACCCAGGCTTGCTGCGCCAGTACGGCCCCTTGGCTGCTGCCGGCGTGGGGGTGATGGGGCTTGCAGGTGGATTTACGCCGGGCGCGCCCCCTAAGCCAACTCTTGTTCCTTCGGCCAGGGGCCAGGACCTTATCAATCAGGACCCCAGCAGGTACATGATTCAGGGGTTGCCCGGCGTTCAATACAGCGCCCAAGGCAACATCACGGGCTCTTCCTCTTGGAGCCCCTTCGCCTCGATGGCGGATGTCCGAGCGCCAGCTTACGACTATCTCAACCCCCGGCGGGCCGCCTACGGCGGTATTGCCTCTTTGGCCACGGGCGGGTATCCTCGGAAAACAGGAGCAATCAGCGGCCCTGGAACCGAAACGTCGGATTCCATCCCTGCGATGCTGTCTGACGGCGAATTTGTCATGACCGCCAAGGCCGTGAAGGCCATGGGCAATGGCAGCCGCAGAGCCGGGGCGAAGAAAATGTACGCCCTTATGCATCAGCTTGAGCGCAACGCCTCGCGGGGATAAATATGGCTAACGAAGTCACCGAACAAATAGTCCGGGAAACGCCGGAAATTGAGGCCTACAAGCTAGGCCTTTTGAAGTCTGCGCAGGCGCTTCAAATGCCTACGCTCCCCAACTACCAAGTTGCGGGGCTTCAGCAGGGGCAGCTTGATGCGCTGCGGGCGGGGCAGCAGGGCATTGGGGCGTATCTGCCGTACCTGCAACAGGGAACGACTACGTTGGGCGCCGGCGCCGGCACGGTAGGACAGGGCATTGCCAGCTTGTACGGCGCTGCTGGGGGCTACGATCCGCGTATGGGCATGGCCTTCATGAACCCGTACATGCAGTCGGTCATTGATCAGTCGCTGCAAGAGATCAACCGCCAAGGCGATCTGTCCCGTCAGAATCTGCAAGCGCAGGCTGTTCGGGCAGGCGCGTTTGGTGGCAGCCGCGAAGGCGTCCAGAGGGCAGAGCTGGAGCGGGGGCTGTCTCAGACCCGCAATCAAGCCATCATCAGCGCGCTGCAATCGGGCTATGGTGCGGCGCAGCAGCAGGCTCAGCAGGCCTTTGAACAGCAGCAGCAACGCCAGTTGGCCATGGGCCAAGGTCTGGGATCGCTGGGCAGTCAGTTGGGCACCATGGGTATCCAGCAGGCCGCGCTTGGTCAGACTGCTCAAAACTTGGGCCAGAACGACGTCAACTTCCAATTCAACCTGGGTTCCATCCAGCAAAAGCAGCAGCAAGCCGAACTCGATGCACTGCGCGCTTCGCAGATGCAGCAGGCCATGCAGCCGTACCAGCAACTCGCCTTTGTGTCGGACATCTACAAGGGTGCGCCTTCCTCGCAAATGTCGATCACGCAGGCGCAGCAGCCCGCACCAAGCCCGTTCCAGCAGATCGCGGGCCTGGGCACTGCCGCTCTTGCCGGCGCGGCCGCGTTTGGCGGAAAAGACTCGACCAAGACCTCACTTTTCTAAGGCCGCACGATGAAAGAAGACATCCTCAAACGTGCCATGTTTGCCATGCCCTTGTCAAAAGAGGCAAAGAACTCCGGCATTCTGGCCGGGTTCGACTTGGACGAAATGGACGAAATGGAAGAGATGCCTGAGCCCTCAGAAGAGATGCCTCAGATGTCGCGCACTCCCCAGAATCCTGAGATTCTGATGAACAACTTGCGCGGGGACATGCGCTCGGTGGACGCTCGGTACATGGAGCTTGCTCAGTTGGTGGGCGAAGAAGCTGCCATGGAGACCCCTCCCGAAGTGCTGGCGATGCTGCAATCGCAACTTGCTCAGCAGGGCGCGGGCATCGGTGCGTTGCCCCAGGCCCAAGGCATGATGCCGCCGGGGATGCCTCCACAGCCGCAGGGCGGAATGCCTCCGGGCATGGAGGGCATGATGCCCCCTTTTCCGCAGGGCGGGGCTGAGCAGGCTCCGCCTACCCCAGATGGCATGCCTCCGATGCAGGCAGCGGCCGGTGCGTTTGTCACCCCGCTTACCCGCATGGCGCAGATGGCTGCGGACAAAATCAGCCCTTTAGCAACCCAGGCCAACGTCCTTGGCGGCCAACTGATGAGCCGGGGCCTGCCCCAGCAGTTCCCCGCTATCTTTGAGAACGTACGGGGTCCTGGCGGCCGGTATACGGCTGAGCAAATCCTGAAGTACCCGACGCTGACCGAGCACCTGAGCAAGTTTGCGGGGCCCACTATCAGCGGCATTGCACAGCGGCTGGGTATGCAAGCGGCTCCGGCCGCTACTGCCGCCGGAGTTCTTGTTGCCGGATCGGGCATGTACAAGGGCGTTGCCGGGGATGGCAGTGGCATTACCCCGGAGCGCGCGGCGCTGCTCCAGCAGTTTGAGGATGCGTACTACAAGCGCATGGATCGCTCGATTCCGTTGCCCACTGCCATCCAGAGCATGTCTGATGATCAGTTGAAGGCGGAAGTCGCCAAGCTGACGGGCCAGCAAGGCAACTATGCGCCAGCGGCCGACCGTCCGCCCGTCAGTGCAGCGGCCATGGCGCAGGGCCGAGCGCCGATGCCCGGAATCCCGGAGAGCGTTCGACGGATTGAACGTACTGGTGGGCCAGCGGCCGGGGAAGTAGAGGCATACCAAGCTTCTAGAACGTCCGCTCCGGCTCCGGCTCCGGCCCCCGCTGCTGCTCCGGCAGCAGCGGCCGACCCGTTGGGTGAATTCATTCAGAAGAACCTTGTCAAGACGCCTGACGTTGCGGAGGACTCTAAGTCCCGTACCGAGCGGGTCAAGGCGCTTCAGAGAGAATATGCGCCGCTGTACAGGGAACTCCTGGGCGACACGCAAGACGACATGTACCGCAACGCCATGCTGATGATTGCAGATGCGGGCCTTCGTTACGCTTCTGCTCCTGCTCGTTCAGGGTCCACGCCGATCTCCCTTTTGGCAGAGTCTGCGCAGGGCCTGCCCCAGGGCTTCATGGCGCTCATGGCACAGGCCAAGGATCGCCAGATCAAGGTTGATACCGCTGTGCTGTCTCAAGCCATCAACGATGTGCAAGAGCAGGACAAGATTGCCCAGCAGATGAAGATGGAGATGCTCAAGGGCGACTACCGCCTCTTGCTGGAGCAGCTCAAAAACAGCGGTGGCGGGGTCTTGGAGGATGGCGGCGCGGGCCTTATCGTTTCCAAGGGCCCAAAGGGGTCGTTCCTGGGCGTGTCCATCGATCCCAAGAACCCAACCGTGCAGTCTGCGCTCGCCAGCCGTTGGACGCTGCGTAACACGGACAATCCGTTTGTGGTCAATCGTGGCGAGGCCCCGACCTCCGTGGAAACGGATAAGGCAGAGCGCGTCAAGCTGACCAACAGCCTGCGCTCCCTGGACAACAGCCTGTCTACGCTGGACAACCTCAAGGGCGTCTATACACAGGCCTATGGCCCCGGTGCGTGGTTCTCGGACAAGGTCAACAACATTCTGGTTCCTGTTGTGCCCGCTGCTGTTGTGCGTCCGGACGTCAACCTTGTCGATGCCTCCACCCGCATCAGCTCTGGCATGAACTCGATTATGAAGAGCATTGCTTCGGCCAACGATGGTGGCCGGGTGGCGGTGCAGGAGCAGGAGTGGGTCCGCGAAACTGCAAAGGGCATTACTGATCCAACCAAGTTTTTCGCTGACAAGGAACTGGTGGCCAAGCAGATGAACAGCATGGAAACGATGCTGCGTAACGCTCGCCAGCAGGTGCTCACGCAGTTGGGGTACGAGAAGAACGACTACACCATGTCCACCCCCAACACCGGCACCCAAAGCGATCCGTTTGTGATCCCCACTGATCCGAACGAGCAAAAGCGCATGTTCAACTTCCTTGGTAGTACGATTGGCAAGCTCCAAGACCCACGGGCCACGGTCTACATCCGGATGCCTAACGGTGCGATTCAAAGCTTCAACCCGACCCAACTGCAAGGGCTGCTGAAATAATGGCCACGATCCTCAACTCTCAAGGTCAGCTTGTTGACTTCACCACGGGTGAGATCACGGGCCGGGCGGAAGGTGCGCCGGTTACGGCGGACCCTCGCAAAGGGGGCCCAGGCGCTCCGGAGCAGATGACTGAGGGTGGGGATAAGGTCAAGGGGCTGGTCGATAACTTCTCCTGGGGCTTCAACTCGGCGCTCTTTTCCTTGCCCGATGCTGCTCAGCGCGTCATTGGGCGCGGGCTGGGGCTGGACGACAAGCAGGTCTTTCAGTTCACCAAGTTTTTCAATCGTGGGCAGGTTGCGCCGCGAAACTCCGGTGAGCGCTACTCTCGCGCTATTGGCGAAGGCGTGGGCAGTGCGCTGCCGTTTACCGGCATCCTGGCGTATTCAGCGGCCACCCGCCCGTTGGTAACGGCTACTCCGGCGGCTACAACCTTGTTTCGCGGCATTGCAGACGACACCATCAAGATGGTCCAGAAGGCTCCCCGGACGGCGGCTGCTATCGACGTGGCCTTCGGTGCCGGCTGGGAAGGGTTGCGCCAAGCGGTGGAGGAGAACGTCTCTGACGACAACCCTGCCAAAGGCCTGTACAAAGAGTTGCTGCCTACTGCTGCTTTTGTTGGGCTGCCCCTGGCTGCCGGCTCAATTGTCAAAAACGCTCCTAGCGTCCGTGCTTTCAACTGGGCCAAGGGCAAGGCCCAGAGCGCCGCTGGCACCGGTACTCCGCTAAGCGATATTGAAAAGGAAGCGCTGGCCACAGTACCTGCGGGCTTCAAGCTCCCCTTCATCAACATCATCCCCAAGGTCCTGATCAAGAATGCTGAGCGCAAGCTAAGTCAAGTCTTCGGTCCAATCGCCGAGAGCCGGGAAGCGCAAGATGCGCTCAAGGCGCTGGAGACGGCGCTGGCCGACCCTCGGTTTGCAGAAGCCGGCTTTGTGTTTGATGCGGCCGAGAAGACGATGTACGCCCCGCTGGTGCGGGAGAAGCAACTTCTGTTGGAAAAGCTCGGGCCCAAAGAACTCGAAGCGACCAAGCTACGCATCAACCAGAACCAGGAAGCGCTCACCAAACTGTTTGGCGACCTTGCTCCAGAGGCTCGCAAGCCCGTGTTGGATGCGTTCCAGGCGGCGCAAGCTGATCGCCAATCTTTCTTTGAGAACCTAGTGCGTGCTCAGAAGGACATGACGGATGCGGAGATTGCTGCGGTGTCCGAGCGCCTCGGACCACAGAACATCGACAGGCTCAACGATGAGCTACGCGGCATCCTAATGAGCAGCATGGAGATGGACAACGACATGCGCCAGAAGGTCCTTTCGCGCATGGGCCTCAAGCAGGCCATTGCTCCGGACGGCACCCCACTGCCTACACGCGACCAAGGCAAATCGCTCTTTGACGCGCGGGACATGGAAACTGCGGTCATGCAATTGCTTCAAAAGTACCGCCCTGAGCGGCCTTCATTGCGCGTGTCCATGCCGGAGCCAATCCGCCTGTTGGATCGGTTTGTCCAGTCGCAGTTGTTGCAGCGCGATAAGATTCAGCGCCAAGCTTTGACCTCCCTGGTCGATGACATCCTATCCCAGCAAATGGGTGCGGTGGGCAAGGAAATTGACCCCGAAGTGTACAAAGCTATCCGCGACTCGGTGATGACGCTGGTCAAGGGGGAGAAGGTCAAGACCGGGCGCCGCACTCCGGGGCTCGCGGAACTCGCTCCCAAGCCCGATGCCCAAGGCAATATCGCGGTGCCGGGCGTTATCCCCGGGCGCAAGATCATCGTCAATCCGGAGCAGCTCCGTGCTGATGCGGAGCGCATTGCCGCTGACAGCACCAAGATTGACTTGAACATGCCGGAGGCGCTGGACTACCTCACAGCAGCGCAGCGGTTCCGCAACGATTCGATTAGCCAATACAACGCGGCGATGACCCGGGGCCGTACCCGCCAGACGGATGCGCAGCGCCTTCTGGATACGGGCGATGCGGTGTTCAGGGACATCGAAGGCCTTGTCCTGAACCACGCGCCACGGCTCAAGGGCGAGTACGACGCGATGAAGATCGTCTTGGACGACTACAAGGCGATCTACGACAGGACTGTCCCTCTGCTGCTGACGCAGTCCAAGAAGGGCGGCCGGGAATGGTTGCTGCCCAACGAAGACCTGATGCGCACGGCCTTCCGGACGGCGGGGGGCGTCAAAGACATCTCTGCCATCCTGGGCCCTGATCCGCAGTCCCAAAAGCTCCTGCTCAACGGCACGATCGATTGGCTGCGCACCAAAGGCGTAGTCAACAAGGATGGACTGGTTGACCCCAAGACGATCCGCTCTGTTCTGAACAAGAACCGCAACATCGTCGAAGCGCTGCCAAAGGATATCCAAGCCAAGCTGGCCGATGAGGTCAAGCTGGCTGACGACTTCCTGGCCCGCACGGCAGAGATTGATAACCGGGTTACGCTGGCCAAGGATAACGAACTGGACCGCCTGCTGGCCAAAGCAGTGCGCCCGGGCGGTGATCCACGGATCATTCTTATCGATGCTCTGCGCGACCCGGCGACGATGACCAAGCTGGTCGGGACGATGAACAAGGACCCCGACATGCTCGCGGCCCTGCGCCGCTCTGTCTATGACGTGGCTACCGAAGGCGCCCAAGGCGGCGGGGCCCTGAAGACCTTCCTGGACAACAACGAGAAGTCGCTGAAGGTCTTGTTCAACGGCACCACTCATCTTCAGGACCTTAAGACCTTGGCGGACATGCAGCGTCGGGTCAATGCATTTGCCAACATCACAGGCCAAATTCCGGCTTTTGAGTCGTTGGACGAGGGCTTCAAACGTGTGTTCGGCTCTGGTATTCAATACATTACCACCAGCATTAAGAGCACTGGCATGCATTTCCAGTCCCCCGATACCATGGCTCTGGGGCTGCTGTTGCGCATGACTGGAAACCTGGAAAACCAACTCTACCGGCGTATCTTTACCCGCGCCTTGGAGAGCGAAGAGTTTGCCCGCAGCATCACGCACGTGGGCACCCCCGCTGAAGGCCAGCGGGTTATCAAGCAATTGGAGCAGATTGGCGTTCCCGTGCGCAAAGTCATACTGCCCGCGATTCGCAGCACTGCTCAGGCGCTGGGCGATGCCACCGCCACGGGCCAAGAAGACAAAATTGCTGGGATGGAAGGTCTGCCTGTTGTTCCACGTGAAACAGCACGGCAGATGCTCAACCGCGTCATCCCGGCAGGCCCCCCGACCCGTGGGACGGAATTCAATTTCCGCTTGCCGACCAAGCCGCAGGCCTCCCCTGGTGCGAACAGGCAAATTCCGCTCATGTACCCAGCCATGTTCCCCAACGACCCGATCAGCGGTTTGCTTCAGCAACGGGCGGCGGCCATCAGTGGTCAGCCTCAGCAATAAACGGAGAAAAACATGGAGATGATCGGACGGTTGGTCGGTACGATGTTCCTGGCCCGGGAGTACGCTCACCGGGCCCATTTGCGCGTGACGGGTGCGGGCAGCTTTGCCAAGCATTCAGCGCTGGGCGAGTTCTACACGGCCATCATCGAAAACGCCGACAGCATCACGGAGGCCTATCAGGGCCGGCACGACATCATCGAGATTCCGTACCTGCCAATGATCGATGAGGAGGACCCGGTCAAGGCGCTGGAGAGTTTTCTCGACGATATCGAGAAGCTGCGCTACGACGCCGTGGACAAGAAGGACTCGGCAATCCAGAATCTGATCGACGAGGCCGTCGGCACGTTCTTGTCTGCTTTGTACAAACTCCGCAAATTGAGGTAACCCATGCCTTTCTTTAATCTATTCAGCCGTCCGCAAGCGCCGATGCAGGCTACGCCCGTCCCTGTTATGCAGCCCTCATTTGGCGCATCTCCTGATGTAATGATGAGACTTCAACAGGGGGCGGCTGCACAAGATATGGCAACACAAGGGGGGATCGGTTCTTTGTCTTCGCCTATGTTGCAAAGCATGCCTCAAATGGCGCCCCAATCCACAAATCCATACATGCAGTTGCTGTCTTCGCAGCAACTGCAACAATTTGCCGCTCCTGCTCCCCCGGGTATGCTAGGCCCAGCAATGCCAAGTACCCCATCGATGTCAATCCCATCCATGCAGCAATTTGCCGCTCCTGCTCTCCCGGGTACGCTAGGCCCAGCAATGCCGAGTACCCCATCGGTAGGAATTCAACCGGTATCCCCGCAGGGGCAATTACAGCAACAGCAATTTGCCCCTCCCGCTCCTCCGGGTACGCTAGGCCCTGCGATGCCCAATACTCCTTCAATGGGTCCTTCAACTCCTCAAGGGTTTGGCCCGTCTAACAAATCTTTTAACTATCAATCCATCGGCTTGCAAATGCCCTCGTCATACCAGGGCCCCAAACTGCCCTCATATTCTTCCACCCCTGCGCCCAGTATTGGCCCCTCTGGCGCGCAGGGCGGCGCGCAAGGCGCTCCGCAAAGTGGCGGCCAAGGTGGCAGTCTTTTTTAATTGGAGAACATGATGAAAAAACCCGTGTGGGACAAACCACGGCCCAAGGGCCTTGGACCGTCCAAGAAGCTTAGCCCTGCCAAGAAAACGGCTGCCAAAGCAGCCGCAAAGAAGGCAGGTCGCCCTTACCCGAACATGGTGGATAACATCCGCGCGGCTAAGGCCAAGTAACGGTTGCAGTTGCCATCACTTAGCCCGGAGAGTCTCCCTCCTTGATGGCACTTGAGTCAGGGGTTGCCATCGGCCCCTGACTCTTTTTTTGGAACGCCTCAACGCGGCGCCACCACTTGTCCTTGTAGCCGTCGAACTCCCGGCCGGCGGTGATGAACTCCTGCGGTTCTCCGGCCCGGGACATCATCATGATCACGCCCAAATCTATCTTGGTCCCGTGGACCTTGTCGTGCGCTTCTGCGTACGCCGCAAGCTGGACGAAGTAGTCTTCAATCCACTCGCGCTTTTTGGGTTTGTTGGTCTGCTTGAAGTCCATGATGCAGGGCTTGCCCTTGTACACGCCAATGCAGTCGGATGTTCCCGCATACACGTTGGGCACATACAGGGGAATCTCCGTCCCCCAGACCTCATCAACATGCGGGAAGAAATGCTCGATGAGCTGGTGACCCATCCGGTAGCCTTGGACCTGCTGCCATGTGCGCGGCGTGTCCAGTGGTCGGTTCAGGAGCAGGCGCTCGATGACGTTGTGCATGTGGGTGCCGACGGTGGCTGCTTCTGTGCGAACGCGATCGGCTTCTGCCTTGCCCACACGATCCTCCCAGCCCTTTAGGTCGCTCTTGTCTTTGGTCTGATCAAGAATCGTGGTGACACTGGGCACCGGGATGCTGTCCATGTCGATTTGATATACACGTCCCGTGGACCTGTCTAGCCTTTCGATTTTTTTGTACATGTAGCGCTTGCGCATGTTGATGAGCTGCATTACTTGATCCATTCTTTGAGTTCTTCGCCCAGCACTTGCGAGGCGATGTTGATCTTGCTGCGGAGCGCCTTGACGATGTGCTCATCGACAGTGTTGGGGCTGATGAAGTCGATGTAGGTCACGCTCTTGGTCTGGCCGATGCGGTGAGCGCGGTCCTCGCTTTGCAAGCGCACTTCCAGGTCAAAGCTGTTGCTGTAGTAGATGACCGTCTTGGCCTCGGTGAGCGTCAGGCCGTAGCCGCCGGTGCGTGGGTTACCGACAAAGAAGCGCAGCCCACTGCTGGGGTCCTGGAACTTCTCTACGATCGATTGCCGATCCTCTGCCTCGGTGTCGCCGTAGTAGGTAGCCACGGTGGTCATCCCATACTCCTCTGCCAAGGCCTTCTTGATGTTCTCGATGTCGCGCCGGTAGTTGGCCCAGATGATGATTTTTCCGTCGCACTCCTCGATGGTGGCCAGCAGCTCTTTGATGCGGTTGTTGGGCAGGTCAACCTCTGTGCCGTCGTCGTACTTCACGTGGCCGCAGACGATCTGGTGCAGACGCATGATCTGCGTGAGCGCATTCTTGGTGGACATCAAGTTGCCGTCGATCATCGTGAGCGCCATGAGCTTCATCTGGCTGTAGGCCTTGGCCTGTTCATCAGTGAGTTCGATGTCGCGGCGGATGAACACCTTGTCCGGCAGGTCCAGGCACTCTTCTTTGGTCACGCGGAAGGAGAAATGGTTGAGCTTCTTCTGCAACTCTTCGAGGTGCCGGTAGCCGACGATCTGCTTGAACGTGTGTGTGGGCATGCGCCTCTCGACAAGGACCGCGTACCGCGCCTGGAAGGCGTAAAAGCTGTTGTAGTTGAGGCACGTGGGCGAGAGGAACTCGCACTGGCTGAACAGGTCCAGCGGACTCTTGGTGACAGGAGAGCCCGTAGCGATGCGCTTGTAGCGCGCCTCCTTGCCTGCCTTGATGATGTTCTTGGTGCGCTTGGCGTTGGGCGTCTTGATGGTGGTGCTCTCATCAATGGCCATGTAGGCGTTGGTCACCCGCAGGAAGGTGCGGGCAAACGCAACGCCCTTCTCGGTGCTGAACGCCTCGACGTTCATGACCAGGATGCGCAGCGTGTCCACTGCGTTGAGCATCTGGTCCATCTGTTCGCGCTCCGCCTTGCGTGGCGTCGGTGACCAGCAGGCCATCGTGTAGGGCACGTGCTCAGGCATGTGCTTAGGGATTTCCCCTGTGTACCAATTCCGATACACGCCCTTGGGCGCGACCACCAACATTGCGTTGATCTTGCCCTTGTCGTAGAGCATCGCTGCGTTGTTGATGAGCATGAAGCTCTTGCCCGTGCCCATGTCTGCAAGGAGCGCGACGTGCGGGTCCTCCCAGAAACGCTGCAAAAAGGCCGCTTGGTGCAGGAACGGCTTGTTCCTAAAGGGGTACCGCTCTAAAAAATAATCCATGACTCTCTACCTTTCTTAAAAAGGGGCTTGACAGCCCTGCGGCCAAGTGTACACTAGCGGCACGTTTTAAGAAAGGAGAGCGTAAACGTGGCAATTGTCTACATCGTTCAGGAGATGCCGAATCACGATCTGGCCCCTGCAATGCGCTATGGAGATATGAAGGTCTTGTTGCCTTCAAACACCCAAATCGCGTTCAGCACGGTCCCGACCGTTCGGTCCCTGAGGCGCAAACTGCGCGACTACAAGGATGGGGACTTCCTGCTTTTGACAGGGGACCCTGTGGCTATCGGCTTGGCCTGCTCGATAGCTGCTTTCTATAACTCTGGCCGCTACACCGCGCTGAAGTGGGACCGCCGCGAGCGCATGTACATCCCTGTTAAGATTGATATCACTGAGAAAGGAGAAAGCGATGAGTAATCTACGCGACATGTTTGAGCAGGACGCTGGCGCCCTGCAAGTCAAGAACGAGGACCTGTCCTCCGTTGGTGCTTTGGCCAAGCGCGCCAAGGAATTGGAAAAAGAGATCGAGGAGATCGACACTATCCTCACCGAGCGCAAGAGCCAGTACCGCAAGCTTCTGGAGGAGACCATCCCTGCGATGCTCCAAGAGCTGGGTCTGACCAAGTTCTCGATGACCGATGGCAGCGAGATCGTCGTCAAGCCGTTCTACAGCGCCAGCATCCCCGAGGAAAAGCGCGCGCAGGCCTATGAATGGCTGCGTGAGCACGGGTACGACGACATCATCAAGAACACCGTCTCTGTCCGGTTTGGCCGCAACGAGGACAAGCTGTGCGAGACGCTTCTGAATCAACTGCGTGAGCAAAACTATCCTGTGGAGCAGGCGCAGAAGATCGAACCCCAGACCCTCAAGGCCTGGGTTCGCGAGCAGGTGGAACGCGGCAACGAGTTCCCCACTGAGCTTTTTGGCGTCTATGTCGGCCAGAAAGCCAGCATCAAATCGGCATGAACCAAGGAAAATGAACCATGAGCAAGAACCAAGTTGCAGTTCAAGAGGAAAAGCAGTACTCCGTCGCTCTCGCGAGCGACTTCGAGCAAGACGCCAATAGCGGCTTCAACGGCATGGGCCAGGACGACTTCGCCCTGCCTTTCCTGAAGCTGCTGACCAGCACCAGCCCCGAGGTTGGCGAGGTCGAAGGCGCGATGCCCGGCTTCATCATGAACAGCGTCAGCGGCGAGTTGTACGACGGCAAGAAGGGCATCACCGTGATCCCCGTTGCTTACGTGCGCCAGTACATCGAGTGGGCCCCGCGTGGCTCTGGCTCGGGTGCTCCGCAAGCCATCTATCCGGCGACGTCCGACATCCTCACCCGCACTCATCGCGAGCCGGGCGACAACAAGGACTATCTGGACAACGGCAACTACATCGAGAACACGGCCAATCACTACGTGATGGTCATCAACGACAGCGGCATCCCGGAGCCTGCGCTGATCGTCATGAAGTCCACCCAGCTTAAGAAGAGCCGCAAGTGGAACACCATGATGCAAAGCACCAAGCTTATGGGCAAGAATGGCCCGTACACCCCTGCGATGTACAGCCATGTGTATCGCCTGACCACCCAGGCCGAGTCCAACGACAAGGGCAAGTGGTACGGTTGGGAAGTCGAGCGCATCGGCCCGATTGAAGATATCAACCAGTACGCTGCCGCCAAGAGCTTTGCCCAGCAGATCAACTCTGGTGAAGTGAAGGTCAAGCACGAAGCAGAAGGCGCCGCTGCCGGCGGACCCGCTCCGTTCTAAGTTCCGGGGCCGAAAGCGGATGCTGGATACGCGCTACTGAAAACAAAAGCCCGGGGATTGCGCACCGGGACAGACGCAGCGAGTAGGCCCCACCTTTCTTCATAGAGGGTTCGATGACCGACATAACAAGATTCAAGGCGATCTTCAGCGGGCTGGACATCGCCTACGGCACGTACAAAATAAAGGCCGAACGTGGAGACGGAAAACAAGCAGGACAGGCAACTGTCGTTCGCAAACCCCCGACCGATGACCTCTGGGTCAAGCACCTCGAAGGTGTTGAACCGAGTCTGGGCATTATCCCGATCAGGGCGGATAACTCCTGCATCTGGGGCTGTATTGATATTGACCAGTATCCTCTGGACCACCGGGGTCTCGTTGAGCGGGTCGCGCAGCTAAAGCTGCCCATGGTCGTGTGCCGCAGCAAGTCTGGCGGCGCGCACGTCTTTCTGTTCACCAAGGAGCCCGCCCCTGCGCGGGATTTCCAGCAGTACCTGAAGAACGCCGCTTCGCTCCTGGGCGAAGCAGGGCGCGAGATTTTCCCCAAGCAAGCCGAGATTCTTGTGGATCGCGGCGACACCGGCAACTTCCTAAACCTGCCCTACTTCGGCGGGGACAACGGCCTGCGCTACGCCATCAACGCCGACGGCAGCGCCGCTACGCTCGAAGAGTTCTATGCGCTCTACGACGCGGCCGTGCAGGATGTGCCGCTTAACTTCCCAGAACCGCCAAAACAGGCCGAAAGCCCCATCAAGGATGGACCACCGTGCCTCCAGGCTCTGTGCGCACAAGGCTTTCCCGAGGGCACCCGCAACAACGGCATGTTCAACATTGGCGTCTACCTCAAGCGCGTCTACCCGACGGGCTGGGAGGACAAGATGGTGGAGTACAACCAGAAAGTCGTCGCGCCGCCCCTGCCCAACAATGAGGTGCAGATTCTCATCAAGCAGGTGGGCAAGAAGGACTACCAGTACAAGTGCAAGGACTCGCCGCTCAACAGCTTTTGCAACAGCGGGCTGTGCAGGACCCGCAAGTTTGGGATCGGGGCCCACGCGCCGGATGCCGCGCAGATTGCGAGCCTGTCCAAGTACGCGAGCGAGCCCCCGTTGTGGTTCCTCGACGTCAACGGTAAGCGCATCGAACTCGACACCGAGAGCCTGTACAACCAAGCAGCCTTTCAGAAGTCCTGCCTGGAGCGCCTCAACGTGGTGCCGCCTACCTTGCGCAAGCAAGACTGGGAGAACCTGCTCAACGCCCTCCTGAAGGAGATGGTGGAGACCGAGCAGATCACCGTGGCCAGCGAGGACACCAGCGTGACCGGCCGCTTCATGGACCTCTTGGAAGAGTTCACGACGCACATGCAGCAAGCGCTCGCCCGAGATGAAATCCTGATGGGCCGGCCGTGGACCGATGAAGATGAGGCCCGCACCTACTTCCGAATGAAAGACCTCGAAGCGCACCTGTTGCGCAACAACTTCAAGGGCATGACCGCTCCCAAGATGGCGCAGCGCATGCGTGATATCGGCGGCGAGCCCATCAGCCTGTTCCTGAAGAACCGCGCGGTGCGCTGCTGGCGCATCCCCCGCTACGAGAAACAAGACGCACCGTTTGAGACCCAAACCCAACGCACCGAAGGGAGTCCATTTTGATGAAGATCGACGGCTTCGACGAAGCCATCCTGGGCCCTGCCCTGCTGTGGAATCCCCGCGTGGAGGTTCTGGTCTACGATGCCGAGAAGATTCGGGAAATTCTTATGACTCGCGACGGCATGAGTTGCGACGAGGCCCGCGAGTACATCGAGTTCAACATCGAAGGCGCCTATGTAGGGGATCGCACCCCCGTTCTGGTCTGGACGCAGGACATGTGGTGGGAAGAGGATGAGTGACATCCACAAAATCTTCGGGCCGCCCGGGGCGGGGAAGACCACCTACTTGCTCAACCGGGTACAGCAAGAGCTAGAAGATGGCGTTTCCTCGGTAAGGATCGGCTACTTTTCTTTCACCAGAAAGGCGGCCAACGAAGCGCGCGACCGGGCCCTGGAGAAGTTTCCCTATCTGCACCCCAAGACCGACTTCCCGTTCTTTCGCACCCTGCACAGCCTCGCCTTCCACGCCCTGTCCATCAAGGCGGACATGATCATGCAGCCCGAGCACTACCGCGAGTTCGCGGCCCAGGCTGGCATCGAGATCAAGCTGGCCAGTGAGGATGACGTGGACCTTGCCAAGGCCGACAACCCCATCCTCAACGAGATCAACCTTGCCCGTATCCGGGGTGTCGATCTGCGTGAGCACTACAACCAGTGCGGCCTCGATATCGAGTGGCACCACTTTGAGTTTGTCGAGCGTACCTATCGCCACTACAAGCGCAGCAAAGACCTGCTGGACTTCACCGACCTCTTGGAGATGATCGTCTCCGACCCCGATCGGCTGCCGACCCTGGAGGTGCTGATCGTGGATGAGGCTCAGGACTTGAGCCGATTGCAGTGGCAAATGGTCGAGGCCCTCGCCAAAAAAGCGAAACGGGTCTTCCTCGCCGGAGACGACGATCAGGCAGTATTTACTTGGGCCGGAGCCGACGTCAAGAGCTTCCTGTCCTTCCAGGGCGAGATCACCGTCCTCCAGCAGTCCTACCGCGTCCCCAGTACTGTCCACAAGCTTGCCGACCGCATCGTCCACCGCATCCGCGAGCGCCAGCCCAAGGAGTGGCGCGCCAGGGACTTCGAGGGCTCTGTCCTGACCTACTACCGCTTCGAGGACGTCTCCCTCGGCGATGAGCAGTGGCTCATCTTGGCCGCCACCAACTACATGCTCAACCCCATCCATGAATGGCTCAAGAGCCAGGGCGTTCTGTTCGAGCGCGGTGGGGTGCCGAGCCTGAACATCAAGATGATCCAAGCGGTGCAGAATTGGGAGCGGCTGCGCAAGGGCGAGACTATCTCCGGAGCAGACGTCACAGAAATCTATCGGTACCTCAGTGCAGACATCGTCGCTCGTGGACACCGGACCTTCAAAGGCGGTGAGCCCGGCGAGCTGTACGACCTCGAAGCACTGACCAAGGACCACGGCCTGCTGGGCTCTCCGATCTGGCATGAGGCCCTCACCCGGATTGCTGAGGACAAGCGCGACTATCTCATCGCAGTGCTGCGCAGGAAGACCAAGCTGTCCAGCGTGAATCGCATACGCCTGTCCACGATCCACGGCGCCAAGGGCGGGGAGGCGGACAACGTCTTACTGCTCATGGACCTCTCGCCAAAGTTCGCCAAGGAATACGCTACCAACGGCGACAACGTGCATCGCCTGTTCTATGTGGGCGTTACCCGGGCTAAGAAATCATTGCACTTAGTGCTACCCCGACACCAAGAAAAAGGATTCCGCCTGTGAAGACCTTCCCCATGTTTCCCACTCAGACGGAGTGGGTGCCCCCGCAGTCGTTCCCTAACCTCAGCGAAGCCAAGGAGATCGCAATTGACCTCGAAACGTCTGATCCGAATATGGAATCTATGGGTCCCGGTTGGCCTCGGGGCGACGGGTTTATTGTTGGTTACGCAGTCGCCGTCGATGGCTGGTCTGGGTATTTTCCTGTTGCTCACGGCGGTGGCGGCAACCTCGATAAACGCCTTGTGGAACGCTGGATACGGGACGTCCTCGCCACCCCAGCCGACAAGATCATGCACAACGCTGCCTATGACGCCGGGTGGCTGGGTGCAAGTGGATTCACCATCAATGGCCGCATCTACGACACCATGCTCGCCGCCCCCCTCTTGGATGAGAACCGATTCTCATACAGCCTCAATTCGCTCGGCTTTGATCACCTCAAGGAAGTCAAAAGCGAACAGGCTCTCAAGCAGGCAGCAGCCGATTTCGGTGTCCACCCTAAAAAGGAACTTTGGAAGCTCCCCGCGATGTATGTCGGGGAATACGCCGAGCAAGACGCAGCGCTGACCCTCAAGCTCTGGCAGTATTTCAAGATCAAGTTGCGCCAGGAGGAAGTCGAGTCCATCTTCCAATTGGAGACCGACGTCTTCCCGGTGCTGCTTGACATGACCCGCCGAGGCATTCGCTTTGATCGCGACAAGTGCGAGCAGCTCATCGATCAAATGAAGAAGCGCGAGAAACACCTTCTGCAAGAGATGAAGCAGCAGGTGGGCTCCCAGGTGGACGTCTGGGCCGCGCAATCAATCGCCACGGCCTTCGATCGCCTGGGCATTCCCTACAGCAAGACCTCCAACGGTCTGCCCAGCTTCACCAAAGGCTTCCTGGACTCTTGCGAGCACCCGTTGGCCAAGATGATCGTTGAGGCGCGCGAAACCAACAAGACGCACAGCACCTTCTTGCAGCCCTACCTGGACTTCAGCGCCAAGACAGGCCGCATCCACCCGCACGTCAACCAGATGCGCTCTGACGACGGCGGTACCGTCACCGGCCGTCTGTCCATGGCCAACCCCAACCTCCAGCAGGTGCCTGCTCGCCATGAGGTGATCGGTCCGATGGTGCGTAGCCTCTTCCTACCGGAAGAAGGAGAGCTGTGGGGGTCTAACGACTTCTCCTCCCAAGAACCACGGCTCCTGGTCCACTACGCCAACCTTCTGGAGCTGCCCGGGGCCGACGTCATGGTGGACGCCTACCGCAGCGACCCCAACACGGACTTCCACCAGATGGTTGCCGATATGGCCGAGATCAAACGCAAGGCCGCCAAGACAATTGGCCTGGGGCTGATGTACGGCATGGGCAAGAACAAGCTGGCCGGGCAACTGGACCTCTCCGTGGACGAGGCCAGCGACCTCATCGAGCGCTTCCACAAGAAGGTGCCGTTCCTCAAGGGCACGGTCAATGCCGTCATGAAGCGCATTGAACATCCGGCTGCCGGCGGAGCAATCCGCACCCTGCTAGGCCGCAAGTGCCGCTTCCCGCTGTGGGAGCCAATGGAGTGGGGCGTCAACAAGGCGCTGCCCCGCGAGCAGGCCGTCATGGAATACGGCCAACGGATCAAACGAGCAGGCACCTACAAGGGCCTCAACCGTCTTATCCAGGGGTCGGCCGCAGACCAGACCAAAGCGGCCATGGTGGCCCTGTGGAAGGCCGGACACAAGCCCATCCTTCAGGTGCATGACGAGGTGGCGCTCAGCGTCAAGGACCGCGCCCAGGCCGAGGAGGCTGCGCAGATCATGGCCACCGCCGTCCCCCTGCAAGTTCCCAGCCGCTGCGACGTGGAAGTCGGCCCAAGCTGGGGCGAGGCAAAATAAAAAGGGCCCCGAGGGGCCCTTATGCTTTGTAGTCGTGGAACACAAATCCTTCTTCAGGCATCTTGTGCCTGTTGATGATCATGTTCTTGACCGTCACGATCTTGCCGCTCTTGAGCCGGCGGATGTGCCCCCGACGCATGTGCGGTTTCGGACTGGCATGAGTGCCGCCTAACGGCTCACTGACCACGGCCCGGGGCTTGATCTCCACCGTCGTCCATTCGAAGAACGGCCGTTTGCCCTTGCGAGCGCGCTTGGCGTTGACCAGCGCATCGCCCGTGCAGCGCGCCACAGTGGCCTGGGGATCGCCATGGACCGCCAAAGCCACAATCCGGCGCAGCGCCACCATGAGATTCACTGCCCCCTGTTTGGCGCAGTCTGCTTCGCTTTTTTGCATCTGCCGGATGAATTTTGGCGAAACATGTATGCGCTGGTCCTCTTTAAGACTCCCAGAAGAACGAAGGATGACGCTGCCCCGCTCCCTCTCTGCATTGGTCCACCACTGGAAAACAAGCTCATCGCCTGCCCTCTCCAGCGTGATCGTCACCGCCCCTTTGCTGTAAGCCTCCCCCTTCAAGCGGATGGGCAAAAGAATGGCCATCTTCTCAAACGGGAACGGCCAGTCCTGGTGAGGAGTGGCCACCCCATAGGGAAGATGGCCCATCGTCTCGCGAAGGTGACGAGCATCTTCCTCCGTGGCCAACGGACCACTGGCAAAATCAATCCAGGTGTACTGCACCGGATCAAAAGGCACCAGGGGTGCATATTCACGGATGAACGGGCTCATTTGAACAGCGCCTTAAACTGTTCGAGGAGGGTGGGCTTTCGCGGCTGCGGGAACTGGAAGGACCACTCCCCCGACCCGCGCCCAGGCATGAGGACCGCCTCCACCTCCCCTTTGGAGGCCAGATACAAGCCCACACGGCGCACCACAGAAGCAGGCAGGCCCGTCCACTTGGCAATCTCCGACGTCTTGCCCACACCGCCTGCCGAGCGCAACGCCATACGGACCATGACCCGCGCTTCATCCGGGGTGATGCGATGCGTGTTCACCTTGCGTTCCCCTGCAAACGATCAGCAACCAAGGTCGCATACCCTGCAATGTCGGTCCAGGAATCGACGTTGTCGGGGTTGCCGTTGACGATGCGCGCGATCTTGTGAATGATCATCTCCAGCGCTTCCCACTGGTCATCCGCAAAGGTGTTGCCGTGCTTTTGCGCATGTGCGGACAGAGTGCGCTTGAGCGACTGCATCAAAGCGGCGCCGTCTTTGAACGTGCCGTATTGCGTGGCTCGCGTGTCAAGGACCGCATCGACCCTGCCGGCGTCAGGATTGGTCACCGCAGGCGCAACGGCGGCAACAGCAGCGGCCATGACCGAAGGCGAGAACAGCTCCCTGCGCATCTTGCTGCGCATTTGATAGACGTAGGCAACGGTGACGCCAAACTTCTTGGCCACGTCCGGCGCCTTTTCCTCAGGGTTCGTGCGCAGGAACTCACGGAGGTTTGCAGTTTTGTGTTTCATAGTAGGGCTTCTTCCCAGTTAGGTTGTTCAGGTTCTTGAATCGGTGGCGTAGGTTGCTTGCGCTTAGGCTGCTTGGGCATGAGTTCCGTGTCTAAGCGGTCAAACGGCCACCACCGTTTGAGTTCTTCTTCAGTCAGCGGTTTGTTCGGCATTTCTCTCCTTTCTAACGATTGGCCGAGCCTTGCCTGCACGAATGAGTTTTGTGACAAGGTCCATGGCCTTCTCCAATTCCCCAATCGTGCAAGCTTCCAATTGGGCATCATGAATTTCCATGCCCAAATTCAGTGCTGTTAGTTCGGGCCCACGCAAAATAAACCTGCCGGTCTCCGCTCCTCGACGTCCCAACTCCAAGAGAGCGTCTTGCGCGGCCCTAATCTCTGGATGCCAGTCTTCCCCAATCTTGAGCCAAGCCAACCCTTCAGTGACGTTCATTGCATCAATGAGCATGTCCACGTCCTGCCGAGTGCCCTCGCCCTTTCTTACCTGCTCAAGGGCCGTGTGATTGCGCAGCATCAACGTCGTGCCCGCACTAATGTCCCCGACCCGTTTCATGCCAGAAAGGACATGGTTTATCGGATCAAGGATCACGCCCTTAGGCCTGTATTTGCTGCGTTTTCTCACGTCTATCCTTTCTTGTTACGCAAAGTGTACTTGCAGGGTTATTGGTTGTCAACACGTATGCAGTCGGACTTCACAATAATTTCAACTGTGCGAGGGACGGGCACTTCTCCGTTGATCCAACGGCAGACGGTGCGGTAGGTCACGTCCAGCAGCTTTGCAAACTCTTTGCGCGTCGTTCCCAGGTCGAATTCGATGTAGCGTTCAAGATCACGGCCGGTCACTTGGGCGCCTCCTTCTTACCCTTCTCAGCAGCAGCCTTGGCGGCTTTTTCTGACGTGTAGGTTTTCTGGGTGCTCTTGACCACGAACAGATCGTTCATGTGGTTGCGCATCACTTCATCGAGCACCTCGCCATCGTCCGCTTCCAACACCCAATGGCTCACGTTCCAGGCTTTCCATTTCATGTGCGTGTCCCCTTAGGCGTTTTGGTGGCCCGTAGCGTCCAACAACCAGCGCAGTACCACCGCTCAGGGCCCATCTCAATGCCGCCTTCCGGAGGCCGGTTCTGCTTGCACTTAGCGCATATCTTGAATCGATGCGCCGGCTGCTTGATCAAGTTGCCGGGCAGCACGTGTTGTGTGGGATGGGTCATGTGTTCTTCTCCTATCGTTGTGCAAATCCAAGGCGGCGCATCCCTAGCTCGATCAGCATGGCCGCGTCCTCTAATTGGTTCTGGCTGCTGCTCATGCCAGTTTGCCATTCCCCACCTACGCGCTTGCCAATCAATCCCACGGTTACAAGCTCGCCTGCCTTGGCATCCTCCAGCCACTGCTCCAGCATCCGCACCGCATCCGTGTTGTCTCGTGTGGTAGCTTTTAAAAAGGGTTTGATGTTGTCTGTCATGTGTTCTTCTCCATAAGCGTTGTCATTGTGTCAAGGACCACGGCATAGACCGCGTCTCGCAGTTTCGAATCGGTGATGGTCATGTTGCCGTCGATGATCTCATCCATCTCCGACAGTTCCAGCCCCACCCACTCGCGCGGCTCAGGCTCTAGCTTGGCTTTGATGGCTTCGATGAGCATCGCTTTGTCAAACGCATCACCCTGCGGGTTCTGTATCCAGCGCAGGCACAAGGCTAAGAGTTCTTTCTCAGTCGGCATTGTTCTTCTCCCGCAGCTTGTCCAAGTGCCTCATGACCTCCAGCGGCGTGGCGTTGTGCTTCCATGCGTCCACAATCAGCGCACGGGGCGCGTCGGGCAGGTAGTGCCTCATGTCCTCTTCGTACTCTGCGGGCATTGGCACATCCTGATTGGTCAGGTGGCGGGTCATGCTTTCACCCTCACAATCGGTTTAATCCTGCAAGAATGGTGCAGGGTGGATTCCTTGCCGCTGCTGTCCCTGCGGACGGTGTACTTGTAGCCGCCCAAGGCGCTCGGCCCTGCGCTCACCAGCTTGAATCGCTCACCAGTACGCATGAGGTAGAAACTCATCCCGACAGGCAGCAGGCGCAGCGTCATCGGTCTGCGGTTCAGGGCTTGATGGAGGTCAGTCATCGCGTCTCTTCCCATTGGTGGCGTCCCACATGGCCCAGTACTCCTGCGCTTGAGGCTTCTCCCAGTAAAGTTCATCCCACTCATCCCGCGCCATCAAATACAGGAAATGGGCCTCCAGAGCCAAGTCAAATCCTTTTATTTCTACGTATCGCCACATGGCGTTCATCGCTACAGCCATGTCCCGCTCAAGAGACAGGCGCTTCATTGCTGATTCGTAGGGGGTCATTTCGTTTCTCCTTTGACGCCCACTCGCCGGGCAATAAGGGCGGAGTCTTTCAACGACCGGCCGAGCGCCAACTTCAACAGGTCTAGCCACGTGAACTCCACGACATCGCGGCCGTGCATGCTGGGTGTCCAGTTCATTTCGTTTCTCCTCTTGCGCGGATGGCGGCGGCGCAGGTTTCAATGGCGGCATCAACCGGTCTGACGCCAGTTCTCCACCCGCACAATCCCGCACACATCTCTCGTTCATGCGCGGCGACAAGGGCGGCGAATCGTTCAAGGTCGCTGGGATACACACTCCAGGGACTCATCGGATGCCCGCCAGTAAAAATCCCAGCCTCCCGCGCCATGCGGATCATGTCGTCGCGGGTCATAGCTGCCTCCCACCGTTGCTACGGTTCGCGCAGGGCCAGACGTTGCTCAGAGCGGTGAGGGTGAGTCCGTCGGCTGTCTGGTGGCGCAGGTGAGGGTTGCTCGTGAGGTACTGCTTGACCACATCGTTGACCTGCCCGGCGTTGATCCCGCCGCTGCCAGACGGAGCACAGACACGCACGCCCGTCCAGACGTCAGCAATGCCCACCACGTAGCCCAGCGCGTGCATCTGCTCCATGTTGGAGCCGTTCATCAGGTTGAGCAGTTGGTTGCCACTGTAGAACTCCGCGTGGGCAGTGCCGCCAAGCAGCGCGGCGATGAGGATTAGGCGTTTCACCTGCGGGCCTCCAGCATGGCGTCGGCGGCGTCATATGCCCACATGGCAAGACGTTTTGGGTCGTCACGGAACGTGCCGAAATCGAAATGGTGAATCAGCCCCTGCATCGCCTTGGCCGCGAAGTAGTCGCGCAGGGTCATTCCTTCAAAGTTTTGAGGCGCGTCAGATGGGAAGGCCGGGCCTCCGGTGTTGCGTTCAGTCATGCCGCCTCCTTGGCCGGTTTCAGGATGGTCTCTTTGGTCCCGTCGAAGTGGTAGATGTAGCAGACGGGCGAACCGGGGCTCGCGAACCAGGAGTCCTTGGCCGCCTTGTCTGCAGGCTCGCGGTAGATCATTGGAGAGGGATCGCCCGCGCCATCAACGGGATACCAGCGGTCTCCGCAGCACTCGCAGTCCGTGCCGTCATTGCAGCCGTTGAAGTAGATGCCCAGGCCCTGCGCGAGCACGTTGGCATGCGCCGCGTCCGCCGCTTCAACGATCACGTAGTGCGTGACCTTTTTGTTCACAACGAACATGCCGCCGGAGTTGTTCTGGTGGAAGCAGAAGAATTTCAAAGGGGTCATTTGCTCTTTCTCACTTTCTTGAGGGCATCGGTCTGCGCTTCCTTGATCGCAGCGATGGTGTTTTGCACGCCGGACAGGTAGATCGCCGCCAGCGTCTGCTGCAACGATGCGCCTGAGTTGGTCATGTCGGTGAAGATGGACAGGGCAATCTTCTCCATCCCCTGCCTCACCTCAGGCTCCATGCGCATCGGCTCCATGTCCTTGGGCCGAGGATCAGGGCGAAACTGCAGACGGGATGTGTGCTCGGGCTTGAGTTCGGTCACTTCTGGCCTCCCAGCGCCTCTTCGGCGATCTGCATGATTTCCCGGCACTGGTCCTTGGCAAAGCCGGGCGCCGCTTGGGCCTGCAGTGCATGCGTGCGAATGCGGTACAGCGCACCCCAGAGCGCCTGCCGGTCCTGATCCAGGCACAAAGGCAGCGGGGCCGGATCAACAGCCACCTCGGGGCGCTTGAACCGCAGGTACCTGTGGCCCACAGCATTGACCGCGAGCCACGCGACAGGTGTGCGCTCGGACGTCATTCCTGCTCCCCCTTCTCGGCCTTTTGCATCATGTACAGCAGCCGGGCATACATGTCCGCGCCGGTATTGCGCATGTACTCCTTCATGTCCATCACCGGAGGCAAGCTCACCACAGGCACCACCACCTCGATGTAGCAACCGTCCTGCTCCATCGTGATCTTGAGCACGTCCTTCAAATCGTCTTCCATAACAATCCCCCAAAGTTAAAAATACCAAGGCTCACCGCCCTCGGCCGCATATTCCTCAATCTCCGACAAACGCTCCGACGACATCACCGGTGCAATGTCAACAGTGCTCCCAGGCAAATACACATGGCACAAAGTCCACATGGCCGGGTAATCAGGCGACATCTGCACCCCATCCTCCCGATCCCCACGCTCCGGCGGCTCATAGTCAAACCAACACCGCAACTCAACGCCCAAATCATCACTGTCAAAATAAACCAGCACCAGCCCCTCGCGCAAATGCCGCTGATTTTCCGGTGTAGTCATACAGCCCCCCGAAAGAAATAAGCATACAAACGCACCCAAAAAGACGGGCGCACCCCAGGCCGCGCCAACAAAGCACTCTGCAAGTCGTACGCATCACGGCTCGGGGACCACCGAACAGGAGGCACGTAAAACACCCCAATCTTGACCTTGCCCGTATTGAGCGGAGGCACCCGCTGCCCATCAGTGTGAAACATTGCTCTCTCCCCGCTGCCCAGCAGCTAAATCACGATACGCACCCTCAATGCCCTCGACAAGCACCTCCAAAGGCAACCCCAAACTAAACGCCAACGTCGTCAGCGCCAAAACATGCGCCGGCACAGCCGCCCCCACGTCAGGAAAATAAGACTGCGAAAACTCCAACAAACTGTTGGTGTCATGGACCACGGTGGACAACTCCGGAGAGCCCCCTCCGACATAGGTGATACGTGTCATGTAGCTCTATCCTTTCTGGATGTGTAGTTGATAACGAACGGGAAACGTACGAGCAGGAGTCTACGATGTGTAAGACAAGATGTCAATGGGGGTTACGAAGAAAAACACGGGACTAGGGAAAGTACCTATGGCGGGAGGGAGGAGGGGAAGGGGTCAAGGAGCAGGGGTCAAGGACCACGGACCGGGGGTTTTGGGGGTCTTTAGATGCGGGTGAGCATAAGAGGGGCGGTTGATATGCAATTTTGGAGGTCCCTATAGACTTTTTTGGGGTCATGTATGTTTTTATTTTTTTTTTCGTGAGATTGGGCGTAATGACGTGATGGGCGTAATAAGTGAATGAAATCAAGGGGTTAGAGCATTACGAGACATCACGGGGAGTTGACGGGAGTAATTTTTTCAGGGGGGTTTCGCGAGTGCTTTTTTTTATTTTTGAAATCAATGATGACCCCAAAAAAGTCTATATAGGGCCCTCGAAGGGGCTGCGGCCGCCCTGGGTTGACACTGCTGGTTACTGCCGCTACCATCGGTCAGTTCTGTTACTGGATGAACACGATGATGGAGATCGAAAAGGGGGTTTCACTGCCCCCGAGCATGCGGATGATCAAGTACCCGTTCCAGGACATGGGGGTGGGCGATAGCATCCTGTTCACCGAAAAACAGAAAGCAGAATCAGCCCGGGTGTCGTCCCTGCGGTTTGTCGCCCGTAGGGCCCCGGCGTGGCGTTTTTCGATGCGCAAGGTTCCGCAGGGTTGGCGCCTGTGGAGGGTTGCCTGATGACCAAGAAGGACGTCTGGAACGTCCCTCCGGTCGTTCCAGACAAGGCGCGTACCCGGATGTCCCGGGAAGTCGCTCCGCTGCGCAAGCAGCGCAAGACCCTGAACGCCAAGGAATGGAAGTTTGTCACCGAGTATGTCTCGGGCGATGGCCGGGTCACGCTGAAAGAGGCGGCGATCCGAGCGGGGTACAAGGATACGTCCGCCTCTGTCATGGCCTGGAAGTTGACAAACCCGGAAATCAATCCTCACGTGGTCGCGGCGATTCAGGCCTACCGCGCCGAGTTGAACTCGAAGTACAACACCAGCTATGAGCGGCACATGCGGGACCTTCAGCTCATCCGGGACAAGGCCTTGGAGGCCGGAGCGTATGCTGCTGCTGTCCAGGCGGAGTATCGCCGGGGGCAGGCCCTGGGGTCGATCTATGTCGATCGGAAGGAAATTCGCCACGGGACCATTGATTCCATGTCGAAAGAGGAAGTCCAGCGCAAGCTTGACGAACTGAAGAAGCTTTACGGTGGACCGCCGCCTTCGGCCATCATTGACGCCGATACCGGCACTGTCCTGGACACTGTTGCCCGTGAGCAAGACCCTGCTTTTACGCCGCCCGTGGCAGAGCCTCCCCCCGATCTATTTGAGCGGGACCCTGATTTGGGACCCGACGATGAAGCCTGAAGCCGCCTTTGCTGCTAGGGTTGCGCAAGGGCTCGCCTTGCATGGCGTGGATGTTGACCGAATCGAAAACCGCATCAATTTGGGCTTGCCTGATATGCTGGTCGGCGCCGGCCCTGGCTTCGCCATGATGGAATTGAAAGTTGTGGAGCGCGGCCTTCAAGTGGGCTTGCGGCCGCACCAAGTTGCCTTCCTGACCCGGCATGCGGCCAAGGGGCGCCCGTGCTTTGTCCTGGTTCAGTACAAGGGCACCGCCACCAAGCCGGCCGCCGTGCTGCTTTATCATGGCATGGATGCTGTCGCCCTGGCGGAACAGGGCCTACGGGTAGCGCCCCTGCGGGAATGGCCTAATCGGGGGATGCCCTGGGGAGAGTTGGCCGAAATTCTTAGGGAAAGCACCTAGACAAAAAACCGGCCGCCGGGTTATGATGGCGCCGTCCCGATAGTGGGGCGAAACAGAAAGGATAGAGTCATGCTGAAAACTGTTCCCGTTAGCTCGAATCGTAAGACTGGCCCTATTGCGGTCACGTACCGTAGCGGCACCCATGAGACCTATGGCACGTGCCCGAAGTCTTGCGCACTGCATCCGAAGAATGAAACCGGCTCCGCCGAAATTGACGCGGAATATTTGCAGGCCCTTTTGAAGGCGGTGCCCCGGCGCGGGAAGGCCTGGACATATTCCCATTTCCCGGCCGCGATGCTGCCAAAGGCGGGCCCTGGCGAGACCGTAATCAATGCCAGTTGCGATACCGTTGATGAGGCCTTAGCGGCTGTCAGTATCGGCCGGCCGGCCGTTATTGCTGTCCCGTCCGACACTTCCGATAGTTGGCCGCGCGTAGTGGAAGGCACCCGGTTCTATCGGTGCCCGGCCGAGTTGTCCGATTCGTTCACTTGCAAAGATTGCGGGAACGGCTCGCCCCTGTGCGCACGGCCGGACCGTCGCGAAGTTATCGTATTTGTCGCCCATGGGACCGGTGCAAAGAAAGTCGGGACCGGTAGGGGGGGCTGTTATGCGGCTTCCGGCCCTGTGGCTTTGCAGTGGCACGGTACCCGTAAAGCCGGCGCCCCGAATGATGCGCAGGCCGTGGAAGCTTTCGCGAAGTCACTGCCGCCGGGTAGCTTCCTTCGGCATCACGTGGCCGGCGATGCCGGAAAAGAGGCGCGCTAATGTTCTTTTTAGTGCTGCTGTTCTTTATCATTGGCTGGGCCCTGGTTGACCTATTCGGGGGAGACTAGGGGCTATCGGGAAGCCGGAACCGATAGGAAAATTTCATTGGATCAGCGAAAAACAATAGACTAATATTCAGGCACTGGGTTCGAGGGCGAATCCGGGTAACTTCAGAAAGGATAGCAAAATGGCTCACATGCTCGATATCACCAACGGCCGCGCCGCTATGGCATACGTTGGACAAAAACCCTGGCACGGGCTGGGGCAAGAACTCACCCCCGGCGCCGGCATTCAGGAATGGACCGAACAAGCCGGGCTCGCCTATACCGTGAACGAATCCCCGGTGCTGTTCCGCAACGCTCACGCCAGCGAGCCCGAAGCTTTCAAGGGCCGCAAGGTTCTGCACCGCTCAGACAATGGCGCGCCCCTGGCCGTAGTGTCTGACGGGTACCACGTGGTGCAGCCGGCCGAAGTAATGCATTTCTTCGAACGCCTCGCGGATGCCGGCGGGTATGAATTGCAAACCGCCGGAGCGCTCAGCTACGGCCGCCGGGTTTGGGCCCTGGCGAAAGTCGCAAAGGGTGTGGAAATCTTGGCCGGCGATGTGGTGGACCCGTACCTATTGCTGGCCACGTCCTACGATGGCACCATGGCCACTACGGCTAAATTCACCAGCATCCGCGTGGTGTGCAATAACACCATCACGGCCGCACTGGGCGCCGCCGGGTCTACCGTGAAAGTCTTGCATTCGGAGCGCTTCGATGCTGACCGGGTCCGCCAAGATTTGGGCATTGTGACCAGCGAGTGGGACCGGTTCATTATTCAGTCCCGCAAACTGGCAGGCGAACCAATGAAGGCGGAAGAGGCGGACGCCTTTGTTCAAGAGCTGTTGAAGCCTTACCATACGGCCGCGAAGGATGTTACCCAGTCGAAGGCATATCGCCGCATCATGGACCTATTCAACGGCCGCGCGCTCGGTTCTGGCATTCCCGGCGTGGCCGGTACACGCTGGGCCGCCTTGAACGCGGTAACCGAAATGGTGGACCACGAGCGGGGCCGCTCCGCCAATACGCGCCTCGAGTCGGCATGGTTTGGCACCGGCGCCGCGCTCAAGTCAAAGGCCCTGGAATTGCTCTCCGCTTAACCTATTGAAACCCAGGGACCGATAGTCCCTGGCTATCGAGGGGAATCCATGCAAAAAACGCATAAAGTCCCCCGGTTAGGTTCGCAAGGGGAAACCCGGCCCTTGGTCCCTGGCGCTCGCCGCCCGAATCGTGGCGCTTGGCGCCTGGATCGGGGCCCGTGGGCCCTGTTTCGGGGCTATCGGGGCCGGGGCCCCGATAGGAAAATCTCATTGGACGGGCCCCGTGGCCCGTGCATAATTGGTGCTGTCGCGGCGCGCGGTGCGCCGGGCTTTAGAAAGGATAGAAATGTCAAACCCCTTCCAACAGCATCGCTCCGCCCTGTTCGCTGAGCGCGAATCAATCGACGCGGCCCTGCACTATGTGCATGAAATCATTGGCACCCTTACAGGCGCCGATAAAGCCGCCGCCCTAACGGCCATGATGGTCCTGGTCAACACGGCCGCGAAGGTCTGGCCCGAGGCCGATGCCCCTGTTCAGCCCGAGGCCCAGGCCTCGGAGCTCTCCCTGGTGCGCGCGGACCTCGATGCCCGGCTGGCCGCCCTGGCCGACCGGGTCGCGGTGCTCGAGGTGACGCCCGTCACCCCCGAGGATCTGGCTAAGGCCGTTGAGGCCTGGGCCGATGAGAGTCTGGACGGGTACATCGAGAGCTGGGCCGATACCTACCTCGACGATCGCATGGAGTCCTGGGCCAGCGACAACCTGGACCTCGACGATCGCGTCGAGACCTGGATGGAGAACAACCTGGACATCGAGAACGAGGTGCGCAGCCAGCTGCGCAATGCCAGCATCAACATCGAGTTCTAAAATAACTCTTGCACAGTGGACGAAATGTCCACTATAATGGAGGCACTGACCGGGGGGCCCCGGTCAGGCAAACTGTAGAAAGGATAGGACCATGAAAACCACCAAGCTCATCACCATCAATGGCAACCGCTTCGTGTTGCCCGAGGGCATGACCACCAAAGACATCCAGTCGCTGGCTGGCCTTCTGTTCAGCCTGACCCCGGTGGACTACAGCTACCTCATCGACTCCGGCCGCAGCGTCTACTACGCCACCAGCCGCAGCGCCGAGGTCCGGCTGGAGCACATCGAGCTGGTGTCCGAGGCCGAGGCGGACGCCCAGGCCAAAGCCAGCCGCGAAGCATACGAGGCCAAGAAAGCCGCGAAGACCGAAGCCTAAGCATCGCACCGGGCCTCGGCCCGGTGTATAATGTCCGCACCGGCCAGGGCTGGCCGGTGCAACTCAGAAAGGATAGAGCGATGGAAGTCAACATCATCCGGGCCAAGGTAGTGGCCCATGCCCTGCGACTGTACGCACGGACCGGCCTCCAGGCCAACCGGGCCTACACTCCCTCCGCGATGCTCCGCACCGCGACCGACATCACCGGCCAGCGGTTCAAGCGCGGCCAGTACACCCAGGCCGCCGCCGCCCTGGACACCTGGGCCTCGGCCCAGCTACCCGCACCCGCCGCCTGACCAAGCACAGGGCCCCGGCCCTGTCAAGACGCGCGCGCTTATCGGGACGCCTGTCCCGATAGGCTTTGCCTATGGCCCCGCCC
>JAURFH010000169.1 GCA_030834415.1 Verrucomicrobiota bacterium
GACATTCCAGCCACGCGCGCGCCATTCCGCCAGCTTGTCATTCGCCAGCGCCCGGGTAGGCACCGTGTAGATGGCTTGGTTGCGGTTCTTCCCTTGATTGGACCACAGTTCGAAGATGAGGGTCTTACCCGCACCGGTGGGCGCGTGCACCACGACGTCTTTGCCTTCACGCAACGCCGTCACCGCCTGTTGCTGCCAGAGATCGGGCACAGCAACGAGATTGAGGGGTGAAGCGGCGGCTTCGGCCAACTTTTCAGACAACGTCTGCACGCCCGCAGGATAGCTCAGCTATCGAAAAGCGAAACTGGGAATTCCAAAACTCTAGCGCCGGGCAATCAACGTGAGCCGCGGCCACCACCAGACGATTTTCCCTTCCTCCACACCGAGTTGATAGCATCGCTTCACATTTTCCGAGGCTGTCTCGATGAGTTTCCGCACCGCCACGCGGTTATCCGGTGGGGTATTCGCTGTCTCGAAATACCATTCGAGATCCGGTTGCTTGAAGGTTTTCAATTCGGCTGACTGGACACCCAAACCCGCATCCATGCAGAGCTGACTCCATGCGCGCGGAGAGAGCAGGCGGTTATGGCTGGGATCACGCAGTTTCTCCACCTGATGCAACCATGCCTCCGCTTCCGGTTCATCATCCCGCACGGAACCATCAATAAGCAGAAAGTATCCGCCCGGGCGTAACACTCGTGCCACTTCATGGATGAAATCCGGTGGTGAACTGAAGTGATGCGGCGCCACCCGACTGCTCACCAGGTCGAAACTCGCATCGGCATAGGGGAATTTCTCAGCCGCGTGCTGGCAGGTGGTCACTTTCAATCCCCTTTCCGCCGCCGCTTCCGTGGCCCGGTCCAGCATCGGCTGGGCGTTATCTGCCAGCGTGACCCGATGCCCCAAGCCGGCAAAATACAGCCCGGTATGGCCGGCCCCGGTAGCCACATCCAGGACATCGGCCACTGCGGGCAACCTCATCTGGGACGCAGCAGCCACGACATCATCCACGTTTTGCAGGATATGCCCCTTGCCGTAGCGATGACTTTGTTTCCCAAACTGTTCCTGAGCCGCGCTTTGTACTGCATCCAGTTGCACAGCTGGAAAGTAGTCTGTTTCTCCCTTTTTGCCACTATCCGCTTGCGAACCCACCCGTATCGGCATCATTAGCCCGGCTTCCCTCCTCATCAGTCTCGTGGGCTATCAGTTTGACTTGGTTTTTAGGCAAACTTAGATTGAGGGCCAAATGCTCGCACCTGACGCGAACCTGACGAATACATTGGCGGTGACTTTGCCCCCTCCGGAATCTCCGGTGGACTGGCGGCAAATTGTCTCGCCCGTGCAGCCGTTTCTGGACGCCGTCACCGTCCGCTTGGGCGAACAGGTGGATGCCTTTGACCCCGAGATCGCGCCTTACGCCAAGTATGCTTTGACCAACCAGGGCAAGCACTTGCGTCCGGCCTTGGTCGCCTTAAGTGGTGGCAGCATCCAGCCTGAAGGCGATATGGATGATCTGGTCACGGTAGCGGTCATCATCGAGATGATCCATCTGGCCACGCTCGTCCATGACGACATCATGGACATGGCCGAGATGCGTCGCCAACGCCCCACCCTGGCCGCGAACTGGGGCAACCAGATTTCGGTCCTTTTGGGCGACTGCCTCTTTGCCCATGCCCTGAAACTCGCCGCCAGCTTCCCGACCACTGAGGTCTGCCGGGCTGTCTCATCTGCCACGAATACAGTGTGCAGCGGCGAGATCTTGCAAACGCATCGCCGGGGCAAGCTGGACATGGCGCGCAGCGAGTATTTCAAGATTTTGTCCATGAAGACGGGCGAGCTCTTCGCCCTCTCCTGTGATTTGGGTGCCCATCTGAGCAAAGCTTCCGCCACGCAACGCAAAGCACTACGCGATTACGGCATGGCTCTCGGCACTGCGTATCAGATCTACGATGATTGCGTGGACCTGTTCGACTCGGAAGACCGGGCCGGCAAATCACTGGGGACAGATCTCGCGAGCGGCAAAGTCACCCTGCCCTTGCTGGTGGTGTTGGAGAAGTGCACCCCGGCCGAGCGCAAGCAACTGGAGCAATGGTTGCAAGCCTGGCAGCCCGCGTATCAGGAGGGTGTCGGGGCGTTGCTTGAGCGCTATGATGCGCTGACGATTTCCCGGCAGGTGATTGAACAGCATCTCATGGAGGCACGTCAGCAATTGAAGAATTTGCCGCTGACACCCGGTCGTCAGGCCTTACAAGCTTTGACGGATTTTTTGGCACAACAAACGAACGGACTGGGTGTTACGGCTTGAAAAAGCGTAACAGCCTATGACGGGAACAGTAATCTTAGAACTCATGGAATCACCCGCGACGACCAATGACGCCGCTTCCGCCAAACTGGAAGCCGCCGCGGAAGATCGTGAACTGGTCCGCAAAGCCAAAGCGGGCGACATGGATGCCTATGACCAGCTAGTGCGGCGTTATCAGGAGCGCATCTACGGCACCATCTATCACATGACGTCCAACCATGAGGACGCGAACGATTTGGCGCAGGAAACTTTCGTAAAAGCATATAGCGCGCTGAAAAATTTTAAGGGTGACTCCAGCTTCTTCACCTGGGTGTATCGCATCGCGGTGAACAAGACGATCAACTTCCTGAAACAAAGGAAGAACCGTAGCTTCCTCAGCCTCAATGACTTGGACCACAACGTGGAACACGATCAAGAGCTGGTCGAACTGGTTTCCCAAGACACTCCCCGCCGGGATGCCGGGCTGACAGAATTGGCAGAGAAATTGAACGAAGCCATGCAGAAGCTGTCAGAGGATCATAGAATGGTAGTTACCTTGCACGATGTTCAAGGTCTGTCGCATGAAGAGATCGGTAAGATCATGGAATGCAATACAGGCACCGTCCGGTCCCGGTTGTTCTACGCCCGGCAACAGTTGCAAGCCTACCTCTCAGACTACTTGAAATAAAATGCAACCGGCCAACGACAACGAATTCGAGCAACTCCGCAAGCTGCTTGCCCTCAAGAAGCACGAGCAGCCGCCTCCGGGCTACTTCGACCGCTTCAGCCAACAGGTGCGCAACCGCATCGAGGCTGGCCAGGCCGAAGCTGAAGTCTCTTGGTGGGACGGCCTGTGGGAACGTTTCCAGTTGAAGCCCGCCATGGTCATGGCCTATAGCGCCATGGTTTGCGGCCTGCTGATCACCGGTGTGATGATGGCTGGCAAGCTTCAGAATGGCGGCGATGATATTGCCGCCCCGACGCTCAGTGCCCAGCCGTCTCAGGATGCACTGGCCACAACCGTCAATCCGCTGGATGTCAAAGTGGCTTCGACCAATCAGGGACCGGCCCCTTCCGGCCTGTTCTCTCCTTCCATGCAGGTGCAACCGGTCAATTTCGAACCGGAACAATAATCTCCGTTTGAGTATGCAAAAAAAGGGCCGGGATTATCCCGGCCCTTTTTTATTATAAATATCAACCAGCTTCGGCTTACCGATACCGGGAGAAGACGATCGTACCTTCGTTGATCTTGATCGTGATATTGTCCTCGTTCAAGACCGTCAGGGTACCCGTGGCTTCATTGTCATCCTTCTTCAAAGAGACATTGATTGTTTCTACCTCTTTGGTCCAGCGCCCGCTGGCAATGAGGGTAGTCTGCGTGATGTCAGACAAGGATGGCGCAGCCGATGGGCCGGTATCCGGAGCTTCCGGCGGAGGCGGTTGCCAACCGTCGACTACCGGGGCAGCCGGCTTGGGCACATAACGAGCCTGCAGCAACCCGCGGACCTGCGGGAAATCCGCCTTGGTCCCGCGCAGGAACATCTGACCATCCGGGGTGTTCACCAGCACGATATCATCGACCAGCTTTTTCATCAGCCCCTTGAGTTGCAGCAGGATCGCAGGCGTCACATCGGGATGATTCTGTTTCACCGTGTTGACGGTAGGAGACAAATTGATCACCCACACACCGATCACCAATTCAGAATCATACTTCGCGGATTTGCCCGTCTTGGCGAACTCCAGCATGTCCGCCGTGTCCACCTGCTTCAATTGGGAACGGATGAAGTTATTTTTCAGCAGATTCATCGAGTTCGTATCCAGCCAGCGCGTGATCGGAGCCTTATTTTCCAAGATCTGGCGGGTCTCGGGACCGGCCAGCATTTTCACAAATTCAGGGGTCCCCGAAAGGCTGAGGAACAACGGGTAGTGCATCATCCGGCTTTGCAGCTGCGGGTTATGATACATCAGACCGATGAAATCCGATCCCTGATAATAACTCTCCGGCGTGCGATCCATGGCCGCCGCAAACTTCTCAAAACCGGAACCTTGCAAGTCTGCGCGTAACTTGCCCATGAAACGGTAAAGAGCCGGGGCAGAGCTGGGAGGATCGCTCAACATGATCGGATACCCGACGGCGTAGATGAAGGCCAAGATGATCCCCAAAATGAGAGTGCCGTTCACAATCCCCAAGCAAAGACCAACCCGGTTATTCATGCGTTCCCACAAGCCAAACTTTTCATCATTAGTCTTGTACTTATAATAGAGGAATGTCTTCAGGTGGACGCCTTGGGCCACGGAATAGGTCACCGCGAACAGGCCGATGAAAACCAAGATCGGAGGCATGAGCATCAAAGTCGTAGGCGTCTCAAAAAAGCCCATGGTGAAGGGCCTGATTTTCGCCGCGAGCGGCTGGGCCGCCAGATAGGACGCGAAGGTGCCCAGGATCCCGACAACCATACGCACTGCACCGCCTGTATGGCCGCCAAGAGCCCCGAGTCCAAGACACAAGATGACAAGAATCCAGATGGTCATTTCGAAGACAATAAAAAGTAGAAGCCCTAAACGCACGCAGAAAAATCAGGAACATGCAATTTCCTGATAATCCCAGGTTATGGGAGATTCACACAATTCCGACGTTTTGGAGGCCTTCCCGCCCAATTTTACGCATTATCACTGTTTGCTCATGATCTCTGGTGTTTGATTTCGAGAATGCTAGGTTCCACGACATAGAAAACGGCCCTAACCTTGCGATGAAACACACTCCCTTTCCCCCCGACAAAAAACACCCGCCTGAAAATCAGGACGGGTGTTTGATTTGATAGTCTTTGGCCGTGATTAAGCGAACAACTTGCCCACCGCTTTGGCTTTCACCAATTCGCGCGGCTGATTGAGGTGGTTATGCACAATCGTCTCAGGATCGATGCCGAAGGCGTGATAAATCGTCGCCAGCAATTCACTCGGATGCACCGGGTCCTCGGCCGGAGCTGAGCCCGTTTTGTCCGATTTGCCGTGGACATAACCGCGCTTGATACCTGCACCGGCGATACAGCCCGTGTAGCAATAAGGCCAGTGATCACGCCCGTCGGCACTATTACCGTTACCGGAGGTGCTCACACCCTTCACCGGGCTGCGACCGAATTCACCTACGGCGACGACCATCGTCTCCGCCAGCAATCCACGCTGATCCAAGTCTTCGAGCAGAGCTGAAAGACCGATATCCAGCATCGGTGCCGACTGGCGTTTCATACGGTCAGGCAAGCCGTTATGCACGTCCCATGAATGATTGTCCGAGTTCGCGACCTTCGGCCAGATGACTTCCACTACGCGCGTGCCCGCTTCCACCAAGCGACGGGCAAGCAGGCAGCTTTGGCCGAATGTATTGCGGCCATAACGGTCACGCACCTTCGCCGGTTCTTGTCCCAGATCGAACGCATTACGCGCCCGGCCGGAGATCACCAGGCTCAAAGCGCGGGTGTAGTATTCGTCCAACTGGTAATTCTCCACTGCCTTCTCGATCTCCGGCATGGCGTCACTAAAAGCTTCGCGCAAGCTGGCCCGGCGCTCCAAACGCAGGGAGAAGACATCCGGCTGCATCTTCAGGTCATCCACCCGGATCTTGGTCATCTTGTCCATGTCCATGTCATCGCCTTCCGGATAAAGCGTGTAGGGATCATAGGCTTTGCCGAGGAACCCGGCTGTGCCCGCCTTGCCCACCACATTGCTCTCCTGCAAAGGACGCGGGAGCATGACGAACGGCAGCATCGGCTCTGTCGGCGGTTTTAGGCGGATGATATTGGACCCGAAATTCGGATAATCCTTCGCATTCGGCGGTTCGAGCTGACCGGACGGGCTCACCTTGTCCGTCGTATAACCCGTCATCATCTGATAGATGGCCGCCGTGTGGTTGAAGAGACCGTTCGGCGTATAGCTCAAGGCGCGCATCATGGTCATCTTGTCGTTCACCTTGGCCAGTTGCGGCAGCAACTCGGTGAACATAGTGCCCGGAATCTTCGTAGAGATGGGCTTGAAGATGGAGCGGACATTATCCGGCACGTTCTCCTTCGGGTCCCAAAGATCGAGATGACTCGGGCCGCCTTGGAGATAGACCATGATGATGCTCTTGGCTTTGCCCCAACCGGGACCGCCTTGGTTGCCGGTATCGGCGCGGGCCTGCAATTGCAGCATGGAGCCGAGTGAGAGACCGAGAATGCCTGAGCCACCGATGCGCAACAGATCGCGCCGGCTCATCTTCATATTCGCGTCACACAAGTCACCGTTGGTGCCACCAGGTATGCGGATCATAGTTAGGACCTTTCGGGTATCTACGTTACTATATAACAGTTAAATTTCGTTTTTACGCAAGGCGTTAAACTGCCCTGCTTACCGGTTGAACAAGAACGACGGATTGTTGATCAGCGCCCAGGCGATGTCTTGGGCGGCCACCAACCGCAATTGTTCCACTTGCTTCGTACTCAATTCGACGGCACGCCGCAGATCGGCCAGCTTCGGATCGATCAACAGCGGCTGCTCGGCCCGAGCCAACACTTCCTGTAGTTCCTTCATTTTCGGATCGATGGGCCGCGGCTTCTTCGCCTCAGCGAGTGCAGCAGTTCGTTTCATGAGTTCAGCATCGATACTGCGATAATATGCCGTGAGTCGTTTCTTCTGTTCATCCGTGCGCTGATCAGCTGTGATATCCAGAATCTTCTGCACATCTTCAGGTGAACCAAAGCTGACTGGCTTCTTGTCCTTGGTGACCGACAGGCGGAACCGGCCCAGACTGTGCTGCCCGCTCTTGTATTGTTGATCCAAGGTGAAGGTAAGTATGGTGCCACCGGCGCTGCCCAGGGGCTCTTTCACCTCGAAGGTCGCCACGTGATTCTGCCCCTGCTGACCAGCGATCGCCCAACCGTCGTTCTGTGCAGCTCGTTTACCATCGATGGCGGTCGTCACGTTGTAGTTGCCCTGGTTGAAATCTGCTTTCGCTTTTTCCAAAGCCACACTTTTCATTTCCTTCGGCTTGGTCTTGGGAGCCGCTTTCACTTCCAACTCGGTGAGCACGAAATTTCCATCGGGAGAACGACCCGGCCCGCTCTTCGGCAGGCGTGAATCCACCAGCGCTTCCAGTTTGAAAGCCGTGATGCCGGTGAGGTCTGTCTCAGCAGTGATGGTGTAGGAGGTCTTGCCGTCATTGCCGGAGGCAAAGATGGAGTTGTCCTCTTGCTGAACCAGCTTCAGGCCATTCACAGTGGATTTCAGCGTCTTGGCCGTGAGCGCCACCCAAGCGGTGTCATCCTTGGGGTTCTTTTCCCATTCCGCTTGTTTCTCCGCGAGCTTGGCTTCGTGCTCCTTCAGTTCCTGCTCGCGTTTGGCGATAAGCTCCTTCTGCTTCTTATCTTCTTCGGCCTCACGCGGAGCGATCTCCTTCTTATAATCTTCCAGATCTTTTTTGCTGTCCGCGATCGCTTTCAGGCGATCCTGCTCGCGCTTCGCGGTGATGGGTTTCAATTCCACTTCATACGCGGCAAGTTGAGCGACGAGCTGTTTGTGCTGCGGTTTCACCTCCTGGAAGGCTTCGTCAGCCATCTTCGTTTCCTTCTCGGTGGCGGGACGGTTCAAGATGCGCATGAACAGTTCGTTCACCACTTTGGCGTCGTCCTTCTCCGTCTCGACGAGCTGGGCGATGGCGTTCTTCGGATCGCTGATTGCATCCCCCACCGTCGGTCCACTGACGAGCGCCATGATGGGTCCGAGTTGCAATTCATTGGAGCGTTCGCATTCGCATGAACTTTCGCGCGAAGGCTTGCCCAAGTTCGCCAAGAAACCGTCTTTCGGCCCCATGGAGGAATCCAGCAAGGAAGCAGCACGGGCACCTGGAGCGGCCCCGGGAATCTTGGATTGCGAACCGGTCACCATATAGATGCTGTCGAAGAGCACTTCGGCCGGCAAACGTCGGGCTTTGGCGTGTGAGTAATTAATCGTGTCATCGCTGTTCCATTTCTGCGTGCGCACGGAAAGCTGGTAGGTCCGGGATTTGCAGATTGTGCGGATGAGATACTGCGCATCAAAACCCTTCGCGATGAATTCCTTGGTCAGGTAATCCAGCAGTTCCGGGTTCGTCGGGGGATTGCCGGCACGGATGTCATCAATCGGTTCGATGATGCCCGTTCCAGTAAGATAACCCCAGATGCGGTTCACGTAACTCATGGCGAAGTAACGGTTGTCCTTCGCCGTGATCCAGGCCGCGAGCTGTTCACGACGGGTGGCATCTTCCTTCACCTTGGCCGTCGCTTCATAAGGGAACTGCGGCGCTGTCTCCTTGCCCGTCCGGTCGTGCTTGATCTCGCCCTCTTTCTTGTCGTAAACGATCTCAAACAAGGGCTTGGCCCCTTCTACCGCAGTGCCGCCGATCTTTTTGTCACCGGAGGCGGGATCCGTTTTCAGATCCACCTGCGCGAAGTATGCGGTGAGCTGATAATACTGGTCTTGCGTCCAACGCTCGAACGGATGGTCGTGACACTTGTTGCAATTGAAGCGCGTAGCCAGGAAGAGATGGGTCGTGTTCTCCATTGTTTCAGCCGGGGTGCGCAGAATCTTGTAATACGACGCTGGCGGGTTCTCCTTATTGGAACCGGAGGCGGTCAGGATTTTTTTGACGAACTCGTCATAAGGAGTATTGGCCGCCACCTCCTGCCGGATCCAATCACGGAAACCTTTGGCACCTTCCGTCCCGAGGAACTTACTGTTCACTTGCAGCAGGTCCGCCCACTTGTTCGACCAATGCTCGATGTAT
>JAURFH010000170.1 GCA_030834415.1 Verrucomicrobiota bacterium
GGGATCGAGAACCTCCAGCACATGGCCGGCGCCGTTGTCGATCACCGCGCGCACCCGTCCCAGAAGACGTCCGTCGACATGCTCGACGGCAAGGCCGATGAAACGGCGGCCAAGATCACGGCGTGGGCAAAGGGTTTTGGACGCAAGGTGTCCGTAATCGATGGCACAGGAGCGGCGTATTTCCCGCTATTTGATCGCCTGCGGACTTTGGAGGACTTGGAGCCGGTAGCCCGCGGACATGGGTTCTCAAAGCGAGTATTGGAACGAGTATCGCAGTTCACTCCTTCGCATGGCTCTTGGATGCGTCCTAGCACTGCACTCGGATACACGTTTTGAGGCAGTGATGGGGGTTATTCGGGATCTGCTGCTCGGCCGGGACGCCGCGAAGAACTCGACGGCATCTGCCCGTCAGATCAATCAGTTGCTCACGAAAATGGGACAACGTTTGTCGATTTCGGAGAAGCTCGGATTGGAGCAGATCGAAACCGAACTCCACACTTGGGTAGCGATGGATCTTCGCACCAAAGGTATTCACCAAAGCACCTTGATGAATGCCCTGTCGCCGCTGCTGAGCGCGGCGGCGGTAGGGTGTTTTCAAGGCGAGGGCCAGGACATCAGTTTGCCCAGACATTTGGCGGAAGGTGGCTTGATCGTGGTGCAGATCAATGCGCTGACACATCCGCAACTGGCAAAATTCCTGTTTCGGATGTTAAAGGATGAATGGATGACGGCCTTGGCCCAGCGGCGCACGACGCATGATTCGCTGGACCCGCTGGCATTTCTGGTCATCGACGAGTTACCGCTGGCCGCTACCCCGGAAGACGTGACGGCCTTACAAACGGTCCGTTCGCGGCGCGGAGCCATCGTAACCACCTGCCAATCGTTGGTTGGCTTGGATTTGGTATTAGGCACCCGGTTGCGTGAGGCCATGCTCGCCAATTTCGCCAATCTGTTTTTCTTCCGTTCACAGGATGCAGCCGTCGATCAGTTAGCTCACAACCTGCTCGGCATGCGCCTCGTTCCGACTGACGGGCCGCCGCCTCAGCCCTTGGGTGGGCTGTTGCTCGAAACGCCGATGCCAAGCGGATTACTGCTGCCGGTCTGCCCGCCGGGAACACTTGCCCGATTGGGAGTGAATGAGGCATTTGTTGTCACTGCCTCCGGCTGCTTTACCGCGCCATTGTGGTTGGCACCACTTTACTTTCAGCCTGAAAAATCATTGCCGACACCCAAGCCCAAAAGGACGTTCCGCGACCGTTTGGCCCAACTGAAGCAACCGGAGGTGCCTTGGCGGGAGATTCTCCTGCGGCACCAGTATGCGCTGCACCAACACTTGAAAGAGCAATTGGAGCCCAACCAAATCACAATGCTGGCATTGCATTGTCTGAAGCCGATTAAACCCTACGAGGAAATGCTCCGCGTTGCTAAAGCCTTCTTCAAGGACTATGGCCAATCGCCGAGAGGGCTGAGTTATTTGCCCGCTCCCTGGCTGGCGGGATTGCCAGGTATTCTTCTGCGGTTGGCCACGCATCAGGGGCAGTTAGTTTTCAAGTTCGCAGAGTTCTACGTGAATGAGGGATTTCTGTTGTTTCACTTGGAGGGGGAATCTCCACACAGTTTCATCGAACCTGATCTATGGTCCGTGTGCGGCTCCCGGAACGCAGACAACTTTCGAATTCATCTGCAACATGTGCTTTACCCGTCGCGGATGCGCCCGTTGAAAACGGCTCATGCCAAGCTTTTGGCGCAGCAGACGCCGTTTTAAAATGACCAAAAATATGCCTATGAATTCCACTTCAGAACCACCGGTTGAATCCAAAGAGGTTTCAACAATTGAAGCAGTCTGGTTCACCAAAGCGCAGATTGCCGATCGCTATCAGATATCCATGCGCTCCGTGACCAATCTGATGCGCCGCCGAATCTTGCCTTATGTCAAAATCGGTCGCTTGCTGCGCTTCAATCCAAGCGACTGCGATAACGCATTCACTCAGTTTCAGCGCAGCAGCAAATTTCAGTGATAAATCTAACAAACGCAGGAATTACGCCGCTGCATCCTCCTGGCTCTTTACAGCCGCCGCCGAAAGGCTGCTCGCCGGTAAAGTGAGAATTCTTCCTGACGCCGCCGGCACCTCGAACTCCTCCAAGGACGGCAATTCGCCCTGGGCCCTGCGAGCGTATGCTCGATGAACCGCTTTGCTGTTATGCCCTAATGCCCGTTGCGCGAAACGCTCGGGATATCCCAAATCGGCAGAACGCTGAGCCCAAGCATACCGGTACGAGTGTAAGGTGATACCCCGAATCCCCAAGCCGTCACAGCGCTGTTTAAACTCAGTGGCCCGGTCGCACTCGCGAACGGTGATCAAATAGGGGAATAGTGGTCCTTTCCGAGGGCGGTTCATAATTACCGACCAAGCCTGGGGCCCTAAACGCATGCCACCCATGCTCCCCGTCTTTTTGCGGGAATACGCAAAACAACGACGCTCGTAATCAATGTCCTCAGCGAGAAGTGCGGCCACATCCGACTGTGAGCCGCCCGTGTGCCAGCAAAGTTCGTAAAAATCTCGCCGCTCCGGATTCACCTCGCGCTCGACGATTTTTTGGTGCTCCGCCGGCGTGATGGCCCGTTTTTCCGCGTGCTTGATCTTGGGAAACTTCCGCTTCGGCAAAATCGGGATGGGTAACCACCCAAGATCAAGGCAGTGGTTTTGCAGACGCCGGAGGTACACATTCGTGGAAACGGTTCCAGAGCGGAGCACACGGAGGAAATCGGCAGCTAACGTAGACACAACGGCCTTATCTCGCAGAGAATCAAAAGCCCGGTCCTTGATCGCGATTTCCCAACGCCTGAGCGTAGGGCCGGCTTTGTCCTGGATGATGTCCGTCATCACCTGCTGCCAGGTGCGCTGCGACAATTCGGGGTCGGAGGCGGACAAGTAAGCCAAGCCAAGCTTGCGGCTGAGCAGCGGCTGGGCGGACGATTCATTTAATGCCTGAATTTGCGTCTCCGCCTCCCGCTTGATTTTTGTTTTCAGGCTGGTCCGGGAACCCGAAATGGTGTCCTTGGCGTAATACGCCCCGCCACGGTTGCCCATCTTTACCAATCGATAACGCGCTTTCATCGCTCTTGCAGTATGGCTTAAGAGCGGTTCCGGAACCAAAAGGATAGGACATGCCTATAGCCGGATTAAGCCGGATTCGGCAGACCTAGGATTTTTGGTGCACGTTTTGGTGCACATCGAACCTCTATTGCGTTTGCAACCCGCTAAGGCACAAGCACTTAACGGTTGGAGGCGAGGGTCGGAATCGAACCGACGAATACAGCTTTTGCAGAGCCGTGCCTTACCACTTGGCTACCCCGCCATCACGCGTGCGGTGAAATCTAAGGAACTATCCCCTGAGCGCAAGCTCTTGTTTTCAGAAAATACTCAGCTGGCCGCGTAACCCAACGCTTTTCGGCGCTTCCATAACTCCTTGGGCTTGAAGATGCCTGCCGGGGTGATAATCCCGGTGATGAGGTTGGGAGGGGTCACGTCAAAGCCGGGATTGCGGGCGTGGCTGTCCGGATTGGCTATGCGGACGTAACTTCGCTGGCCGCCTTTCGCCGTCTTTGATCCCTTGCCCTTCGTGCTATGGGCGATGCCCCAAGCGCCGAGGACTTCGCTCTCGTTACGTTCCTCGATCGGGATGTCGAAGCCGGAGCGCATCTCCCAATCAATGGTGGAAAGGGGGATGGCGACGTAGAAGGGGATGTTGTGGCGCTTGGCGAGAACGGCTTTGGTGTAGGTGCCGATTTTGTTGGCGACTTCACCGGTGCGACCAAGCGTGCGATCACTGCCGACGATGACCATGTCGATCTCGCCACGTTGCATGAGATGGCCAGCGGCGTTGTCGGCGATCACGGAATGGCTGATGCCTTGCTGGGCGAGCTCCCAAGCGGTGAGGGAAGCGCCTTGGCAGCGGGGACGTGTTTCGTCACAGAAGACGTGAAATTTTTTACCTTGGGCTTGGGCCTCATACATGGGCGCGGTGGCGGAGCCGATGTCCACGAAGGCGAGCCAGCCAGCGTTACAATGGGTGAGCACGCGCATGCCTTCGGTGATGAGTGGCGCGCCGAGTTTGCCGATGGCGTGGCAGTGTTCCACATCGTCATCGGCGAAATGGTAGGCGGCGTGCAGGGCGCGGAGTTGCTGTTCCTCGACAGTGGTGCCAGCGGCCATCTGGGCACGCACATCAAGCATGGCGTTCACCGGGTCGACCGCAGTGGGACGGGCTTCCTTGAGCACTTCGAAGACTTCATCCACGTGCTTTTGGAAAGCAGAGAGATTTTTACCTTTGAATGCGCGGGCACCTTGGGCGAGGCCGTAAGCGGCGGTCGCACCGATGGCGCCAGCACCGCGCACGATCATGTTGCGGATAGCCGCTGCGGTCTCGCGGAAATTCTTTGTGTGGATGAGCTTGAACTCGTGCGGAAGGAGGCGCTGCTCGATGAGCACCACGGAGTTCTTTTTCTCATCGAACCCAACGGTCCGGTAATGTTGCACCTTGCGGCCCGTGCGTACGTTCATGAGCAGTTCATTTCTGGGCTGACTTGCCGGTCTTCAGCTTTTTGATGCGTTCACGCACGGGCTTGAAGAGGGGATGTTTGCGTAGTTCGCGCAGGTCTTCATCGCGGGCGAGCCAGTGGAAGTCGCGGTAACCGAGGTCCATGGCGCGGTCGAGAGTCTTGACGGCCTTCTCGTATTCCTTGATGAGTGCATAGCTGCAGGCGAGGTTGTAGAACACCAAGGGATCTTCCGGGCGCAACTGGGCGAGCTGTTCATCCACGTGCAGACCTTCATTCACGCGGCCCCGGGCGGTGTAATCATCACCCAAAACTTGCAGGGCTTCCTCGAATTGCGGGTCGCGGCGAACCACACCTTCCAGAAAGCCGATTTCGATGTCCAAGTCCCGCCGTTCTTCGCGGGAGAGAGTTTTGGTCGTCGTGGTCTTTTTCGGCATACTACAACCCCGCCAATCAAGACGACCTTGGGCCATTCGTCAAGGTTCAGAATCCCTCTCCGGCGGGATGTCCGTAGAAGACCTTATCGGACAATTCGGTTGAAATACTCCGGCAAAACCGAATCATGCACGGCCAATGAAATGTTTCGTCACAGGTGGCTCGGGTTTCATCGGCGCGAATATCGTGCATGAACTCAATGCACGGGGCCATTCCGTGCGTTGTTTGCTGCGTCCGGGGGCGGATATGCGCGGTCTGCAAGGCGCAGAGTATGAGGCAGTTCCGGGCGATGTGGGGGATGTCGAATCACTGGCGAGGGGCCTCAAAGGGTGCGACTGGGCGTTTCATGTCGCAGCCAGTTATCATCTCTGGCTGCCGGACTACGCGCCGATGTATGCAGCCAATGTAGAGGGCACGCGGAATGTGCTTACGACGGCTCATCAGGCAGGTTGTTCCCGGATCGTTTACACCAGCACGGTAGGGTGCATCGGGCTGCCCAAAGAAGTGAACGGCAAGGTGGAGCCGACGGATGAGACGACGCCGGTATCCGAAGCGCAGATGAGCAACCACTACAAGCTCTCCAAGTGGAAGGCCGAAGTGGTGGCGCGTGAACTAGCGGCAAAGGGCATGCCGATCGTCATCGTGAACCCGAGCGCACCGATAGGGCCACGCGATGTGAAGCCGACGCCTACGGGCAAGGTCATCGTAGATTTCGTGAATCGCCAGATGCCCGCTTATCTAGATACGGGACTGAATTGGGCACACGTCCGTGACGCAGCGGTTGGTCATATCCTGGCGGCGGAGAAGGGCCGCTTGGGTGAGCGCTATATCCTCGGGAGTGCGACGGGTAATTGGACCATGAAAGAGGCGTTTGCGGTGCTGCAAGAGATCACCGGGGTGCCTGCGCCGAAGTTTCAGGTGCCGTATGGTATCGCGCTGACCGCAGCGCATTTCTACGAGTTTTTTGCGAAATTCTCCGGTAAGCCGCCGAAGGCGCCGCTGGCTGGTGTGCGCATGGCGAAGTACAAGATGTTCTTCAATCCAGCGAAAGCGGTGAAGGAGCTGGGGCTACCACAGACGCCGCCTAAGCAAGCGTTGGCGGATGCGGTGGAGTGGTTCCGGGCGAACGGGTATGTGAAGGCTTAGTCGCTAAGGCTTCATTTTATCACGTGCGCCTTGGATTATACGGTCCCAATCGAAGGCCGGGCCGGGGTCGATCTTGTTCTTCTGGATGTGGTAATGGCCGATCAGACCCTGATAGTTCTCTAGCATCTCCTCTGACAGCACGCCGGGGATGAGTCGGCCTTTTTCATCGCGCGGATAGTCGCACTTCAACTTGGGAAAGACTTTGCACAGCGTGGCGGTAAGGCGGATGAGTGCGTCGTATTGCTGCGTTGTCAGGTCATACTGATAGAGCTTGGTGCCTTGGATTACGCCGAAGACCGGTTCGCTGCGAGCGGGGTGGCCGATGAAATCTTTCGTGTAGACGCCGCCGTCGCCAAGCCGTTCGGGAATCGTGATGCGTGTTCGGCCATCTGCGTCTTTCGCATACCATGTGCTCAAGGCGCGGTTGGTCGGTGAGGTGTAGGCACCCATGTTGGCGATCTCGATGCCGATGCTGCGCGTGTTCGAGGTGGTGGCGTGCCAGGCGCGTTCCTTGAGGTCGAGTGTCTGGTAGATGGTGCCGTCGATATCGAGCATGAAATGCACGCTCAGGCAGCGGGCATCGTGCAACACGCGGAAGCATTGGCGGCTCGTGCCGGCGACATCGAAGTGATAGACGAATTGATCCACCTTGTCTTGCAGCAGAGGCAAATCCCAGCCACCGCCGCGAACACGCTCGATCTCTGCTTCGGTGAGATCGCCTTTGCGCAGACCGTAGCGGTTTGGAGACGTGAGGGCAGCCACTGCGACACGGGATGTTTCCCAAGAGGATTGGTCAAAGGGGGCAAAACGACGCTCTACGCGGTAGGCATCGTAGCCGCTTGGGTCCATCCATGTGATCACGCGCGTGCCGGTGTGGAAAAGCTGTCCGGCGACGACAATCTCATCGCCGGTGCGTCTGAGCGGCGTGCCCGCGCGCTTGGGTGTATTGCAAGCGCTGGTGAATAAAATCAACAGAAGCAATAGTGGCAGCGAACGTTTCAATAGCATCGGCACGGCGGCATCATTTCGGGAAGCCGGTCGCGAGGCAAGCAAACGTCCGCTACGCGGCGATTTCCTGCTCGGTCAGGTAGCACGCGGGATCGGGCGCCCAGATGTTTCCATGCACCTGCACCGCGCGGACACGGAAGCCGCCACCGCAGATATTCAGGAAGCGGCAATCGGAGCATTTGCCTTCCAGCTTCTTGGTGCGGTCTCGGAGCGCGGCTAAGGTGCCATTGCTTTGATCGCGCCAGATCTCGCTGAAGGGGCGTTCCTTCACATTGCCTAGCGTGAGTGATTGCCAGAACTGGTCCGGGTGTACGTTGCCCTGAGTATCAATGTTACCGATGCCGCGACCGCTGCTGTTCGTGCCGCCGCCATTCCATTTCAGGAGGTTGAGCATCTCGTCCGCGCGGTCGGGGTCTTCGCGCAACATGCGGAGGTAGAGGTAGGCGCCGTCGGCGGGCTGGTCCACGGTCAGGACTTCACGTGGTTTGCCGGAGTCGTTCCATTGGCTGGTACGGTCAATAATCTTGTCGATGGCTTCCCGGGTCTGTTCGTGCGAGACATCCGCCACGTTGCTGCCGCGTCCGCTGTAAACTAGGTGATAGAAACAGACGCGCTCGATGTCCTCGCGTTCGATGAAATCCAGGATGTGATCGAGATCGGCGATGTTGTTCGCTGAGAGGGTCAGGCGCAGGCCCACTTTTTGGCCGACGGATTTGCAGTTGCGGAAAGCGGATACGGCTTTATCAAACGCGCCTTGGCGACCGCGGAAATGATCGTGAGTCGCGCCAATACCATCCAGTGAGATGCCGACGTAGGCGAACTGCAAAGCCTTGAGCTGCGCGGCGGTGTCTTGATCAATCAACGTGCCATTCGTGGACAGCGTGAGCTTGATGCCTTTACGGCGTGCATATGAGGCAATATCGAAGAAACGCGGATGGATGAGTGGCTCGCCGCCAGAGAGGAGCAGGGCGGGAATGCCGTAGGTCGCGAGATCATCGATGACGGATTGGCATTGCTCCCATGACAGTTCGCCAGGGTATTCGCGGGCGTCTGAATCCGAATAGCAATGGATGCACTTGAGATTGCAGCGGCGGGTGATGTTCCAGACGACGATGGGTTTGCGTTCCTTGGCGGACGAGGGGGCGCCATGACCGTGGCCGTAGCGGAGAGCATCTGCCGGTTGGGAAACCCCGGAGTAGAGTTTCGTCAGATTGATCATATACCCCTAACAGACGACAGCGGGGTAAATGTAGCTTTACGGAAATTGCTCTATCGCGGGCGCAAGTTGCCTATCAGCAAACCTCATCAGAGAAGCTCATTTCTTCGGCTTCAATTCGCGCTCAAAGAACTTGAGAACCTGAGCCTGGGCCTCAGGCGTGTTGAACAACGGACCGCCGTGACCGCCGCCCTTGATGATGACCAGCTCGGATGGGACACCGGTTTCCTTGAGCTTTTCATGCAGGCGAGTGCTTTGCGCGAGCGGGACTTGCGGGTCGGCATCGCCGTGCATGATGAGGAACGGGGCGTCGCCCTTGCTGACTTGGTGAAAGGCGCTGGCGAGTTTGGCGGTGTCTGGCACTTTGTAGATCGGAGCGCCGAGGAGAATGGCGCCGTTGGATTTGGCAACATCTTCTTCGGTGCGACCGTTACCGACGACATTTGCTGGCATGTTCAGGAGGTCGCTCGGTCCGAACCAATCGCAGACGGCTTGGATGCGCGCGGAGGTGCCTTTCTCCTTCGGCAAATCCAAGGTGCCCATGAGTGCGACGAGGTGTCCGCCTGCTGAAGAACCCCAGACGCCGATATGATTGGCATCGAGTTGATGTTGTTTGGCGTTGTCGCGGAGCCAGCGGATGGCGTCGCGGCAGTCATCCATCTGTGCGGGCCATTGGGC
>JAURFH010000171.1 GCA_030834415.1 Verrucomicrobiota bacterium
ATCTCTTTGTCCCAGAAGAGCAGATACGCGTTGTTGCGCGTGTAGAACTGGATGGCTTGCTCGCGGGTGAGGGCTTCTTCCGGGTGGAGTTTGCCGTCATACCACTTGGCCGAGCGCGTGACGGTGGTCCACATGCCGAGGAAGGGATTGTAGGGATTGATGGAGCATAGCGAGCCGATCTTCTGCATGTGATCGGAGCCGCCTCCGGCGATGACTCCGCTGGCGAAAAGGCTGCTCAAGGGCTGAAAGTAGCGGAGGCGCTCATAGCCGAACTGCTTCACAAGCGTGCGGGTATCGAGGTAAAGCCACGCGGGCTGGATATCCACGACGACGCCCAGCTTGGCGGCTTTGTCGATCGCATCGTGCGTCATGAAGTTCGAGTGCGTGACGCAGAGGCGTAGGTCTTTGATGGGCTTTTCCTTGTCCACCTCCTCGTAAACACTCATGAGGGTTTCCACCGCGCTATCGCCGACGGAGTGAGCGGTGAATTGGAGGCCGTGCTTCGAGGTGCGTTCGACCATCTTCAGGAGTTGCTCGCGGGGGACGTTCAGCACGCCGCGATACGCGTCATCGGTGATGCCATACATCTCGCTCTTGCCCCAAGGCTGGAGCATGTAGGCGCTGCCGGTGAGCATGCCGCCGTCGAGCCAGATTTTGGTGCCGATGATGCGCAGCCAGGGATTTTCCGCCCGTAAGGGGTGCTCGCCGATCTGGTCGATGGCCGCGAGGATCTTGTCCATGGAGCCGATGGTGGGGAAGGTGTGCGAAAGGGCGATGCGCACGGGGAGTTCACCCTTATCACGCATCTGCTCATAACGTGTGAGCGAGGATTGGTTCGCGCCGCGATCGCCGATGGCGGTGATGCCGATCTCGTTGTAGGCGCGGAAGAGTTCCAGTGTGCGGCGGTAGGTGTCCGCCTCAGTGGGGGATTTGCCGGAGGATTTCACTTTGGCGTAACGGGTGATGCCGCGCAGGAGGCCCGTGGGTTCGCCCTGAGCATCCTTCTCTAGGTAACCGGGGCCGCCATCCTTCACCACGAAATCGCGATCAATGCCGCTAAGCTTAAGCGCGAGGGTGTTGAGCATGGCATCCGGGCCAGTGCGGAAGTAAACGGGGTGCTTCGGCGCGACGCGGTCCAACTCTTCCTTGGTGGGGTAGCGCTGCTCTTTGAGGCGAGTGATGAAGACTTGCTGGAGTTGGAGCCATTGGCCTTCTGGGACGACCTTGGCGCGCGCGGCGAAGTAATTGAGCACGTCCTGGATGGTCTCCATGTCCGGAATGGGATGATCGAACTCGGTCATCGCCGCACCCGGATGCACGTGGGAATCGATGAGTCCCGGCAGGAGCATCTTGCCGTGTAAATCGATGAGCTTGGTGCCGGGCTTGCCCTGCGGGAGGATATCATCGTTGATCCCCACGGCGAGAATCTTGCCCTGTTTGATGGCTAGAGCTTCAGTGACGGTGAACTTGGCATCAACTGTCACCACTTTGCCGCCGTAGAAAATGATGTCCGGGACATCGCTCTGGGCCAAGGCGTTGAGGCAAAACGAAATGAGTGATACCGCAAGGGCGATTGAGAAGCGTTTGGCCATGGCTCTTAACTAGACGGCCCGTAGCAGGACGCAACTGTTTTCGATCGATCTGTTCTACTGAGCGTTGGGCGGTTCCTCTTTCGGCGGCTGGGCGGCGATCTGGTGCAGCACCAGCCCGATAGCGCTGCCGAGCCCTAGGCCAAAGGTGAGGCCCCAGAGCAATTGCCCAAGTTTATTGCGCTCGGGTTTTGCCCACCTGGAAAGTGTCTCTATCCCTGAAGGGCTTTTGACCCAAGCATAGAGACTGTCGCCCGCGAAGTAGCCGAGCGAATGCAGAACGACGACAGCAAGGAGCAGGGGAAGGCTGGCGGTATGGGTTTTGGTATGGCGAAGCAGGATCATCGCCAGCGCCACAGGCCCAACGATGGAACCAACCCATTCACCCGTCTTGCCACGCATGAGGAACCAAGCGGCAGACCAAAGAACTGAATAAGACATGAAAGCGACAGTGAAGGCGCTGTAAAAGCGTCCAAGACTGACGCGTTGGCGCACGATTGGTTGCAGGAGGAAGCCGGAAAGCCCGATGAAAGCAATGGCACAGACGAGATAGAAACCGCCTTCACCGAGGTTCTTATAAAACCAGCCACCGCCGAAGGCCCACAGGCCAAAGACGACTAGACTGGCGAAGGTGAAACGCCAGGTGGCCGACCAGATATGAGGGGCCGCAGAGTGAGTTTGGTTCTCGGTGGTCAAAATCTCAAAGCAACGGGCTTTGAGGGCATCATTGCGGATTCAGTGAAATGTTCAAGTTTCGAGGGCGGTCACCCCAGTTCGCACTTTGCGAGTAGTTATTGAAGCCGGCCTTATTGACGTTGACTGTGTAATTTTGGTTCATGCCGGAGCGGATGGTGCCGGTCTGGAGGAAGAAATTTCCGTTGCTGTCTGTCACCGCCTGGGATCCATCCAGTGAGGTGGTCACGATGGCGCCGGCAATCGGATTGGAGTTCGAGGAGTTTCGGATAGTGCCCTGAAGTGAAACTGGCAACTGGTAGAAGCCGTTGTACGAGACTTCCTTCACCCGGTAGAAGCGGCGGATGAAGAAGCTCGAGTCATTGTCGAATATTGTTGTTGTGGTGTTTTGATAAGTGCTTTGCGGGTAATTCACTTCAGCCCATGACAGAAAATCTTGAGTCGCCTCCAAGACGTAGCTGACGTGCTTATCACCGGTTATGTTGATCTGGGCGGAACCGCCACCCGGCACAAGTGTCAGTGTAGGCCGGATGGGCGAACCGGTGGTCTTGAGTTCGAACTTGGTGATTTTGGTGAAGGCAGCACCAAAAGAGGCACCACTGTAAGTAGAATCGTCAGTGGCTACGATGCGGGCAAAAAGCAGTTCGCATTCATATGTGCGTCCCGGGGAGAAGGTATTTGCAGGAATCGTCACAGAAGTGGACAGGCCGGTAAGTGCACCTTGTTCACCCACACCGGGAGATTCATAAACGTCATCCCCAGAGGTGGAGGTTATATACAGTTGGACATAAAAGCTGCTGCTGCTGTCTGCACCGGTGAATGAATTCCAATTCACCGTCAATGCCTGAGCCGGGTCCACTGCCAGCAGCGGGGCGGCATCAGTAAGGGTGGGAGTGTTCGGATAATTGTCAGCCGGGAAATTCAATAAAATATTCTTGGGACCATCATGTGCAGTCATTAAATTTATGAGGTAGTTTCCGCTTGGGAAGAAGCGATCCAAGTCTGCCTTGGAGGCATAAGCAGCCTCGAAATCGAAGGTCGTTCCATAAGAGTCATTCTCCGGATACGCGATAGCATCGCTGGGCGGGGGAGCCGTGATTGTGCCGTTCAGAATGCCGTTCATCACGTTCAGATCACCGAAGGCTTCGAAGCGATAACGCTCCAGAGCAGTCGCAGTCGTGCCGGTCTGGAAATAAGTCTGGGTTTTGAGCAGAAAGAGCTCGGAGACATCCGGGGTGGCAGTGTCCGAACTGCTGGAGGTCGTGAAATTGCCAGAGACCATGGGGAGAGAATTGTTGGCGATGTCTTTCATCGTGCCCCCCGAGTTTAGGGACCATCCGATCTCGGTGTTGGTTGGCAGGCTGCCGTTGTACACGGCAGAAAGCACCGTGCTAAATTGGTTCCAAGTGTATGTGAAATTCGCTGGGTTCAAGCCCGAGCCCGTCCAGTTGAGAGAGACGATCTGCTGCATCGGTTCGCTGAACTCGAAGCGGATGACGGAGTTGACGGGCACACCCTGCTCGCCGAAGTAAGGCCGGAAGTTCTTAAGGCTTGGGATTTGGTTGTCGGTCCCTGTAGTGGCGATTTGGACATCAGTCCGTTTGCTGTAACCCGCCACTCCTGTGGTGCCAGAGGTGGTGTCCAAGTCCACGATCCGGGCGAACATGATTTCCAAATTATAGCGTTTGCCGGCAGTGAGTGTTCCGGCCGGGATCTGTACCGAGGTGCTGGTGCCGTTGAGTCCCGCGCCTGGAGGCCCGGAGTGAAACAACTCTTGTCCTGTGCTGTCGTCCTCAATGTAAACTTCGATGTAGTCATTTGCCGTGCCGCCAGTGAAGGCGTCCCAAGTCAGGGTGAAATTCGCGGCGGCATTGATAACCTGTGCAGCATTGTAATTGATCAGCCGAGGTACATTTGGGTAGTTGTCTCCGGTGAGCGTCAGGGTGACGTTGATCGCCCCGCTATTGATGTTGAAGCTGTAGTTGCCGTTGGCGTGTTGCTGGTTCAGCTCTGGCAAGTGTTCGGCGCTGAAGGAGAAATAACGCCCGCTACTGAAAGCTTCAGGTTCGAGGACCACGTTGGTTCCGCCCGGGGTGCCTACGATCGCCGAGGTGACATTGCCGCCGTCACTTTGCTCCACGAAAAGCTCGAATTCAAAAGGGGCTTCAAAATCATCTTCCGCCAGACGGACAAGCTTTTCGTTTTCCTGAATAAAGTTTTGCTGTTTGACCACTCCAAAGATATCAACGTCGGCAGCCCATGCAGCGCTGGTCGCCAGCATGTTAAGTGCAAGTAATAACAGCCACAGCCTTTGAGTTTTCATAGTGTTCCCAAGATTGCTTTAACCTAATTCCAGTACTTACCGTTTTATGCCAATTTATAGCCTAAACAAGACATCTTTTGGAACTGGTTTTGGTAGGGTTTAACGGCCCTGTTTTTCTTGTATCAGCTTGAAATTGAACTTGCCCCGCATTTTCATGGGCAGCGATACTGCCCACTCAACTGAATCTCTGAATTTTTAGATCATGAGCAAAGTTCGTGTAGGCATTATCGGCATGGGAAACATGGGCAAGTATCACGCAGATTACTTGCTGGCGGGCAAAGTGAAGCGCGCGGAATTGGTGGCGGTGTGCAGCACTTCGCCGGGCAAGCTGGATACCTACAAGGCCAAGGGCGTGGAAGTCTTCGGGGACGGCGAAGCGCTCATCAAGTCCGGCAAGATCGATGCCGTGCTCATCGCCACGCCGCATTACCAGCACACCTCGCTCGGTATCACCGCCATCGAGGCTGGTGTGCACGTGATGGTCGAGAAACCGATTTCAGCGCACAAAGCGGATGCTGAACGCCTCATTGCTGCCGCCAAGGCGAATCCCAAGGTGAAGTTCGGCGCCATGTTCCAGATGCGCGCGGAGCCGCGCTACTCCAAGATCCGCAAGCTTATCCAGGATGGCGAACTCGGCACGATCGTCCGTGTGAACTGGATCATCACCGACTGGTTCCGTAGCGAGGCTTACTATGCCAGCGGCGGTTGGCGGGCGACATGGAAGGGCGAGGGTGGCGGCGTCCTCATCAACCAATGCCTGCACCAGCTCGATACGCTTTACTGGCTCCTCGGTATGCCCAAGAGCGTGCGCGGCTTCTGCCAGCTCGGTCGTTTCCACAACATCGAGGTGGAGGACAACGTGACCGTCTATATGGAATGGCCGAACAAGGCGACGGGGGTCTTTATCAGCTCCACCGGCGAACTGCCGGGCACGAACCGCTTCGAGATCGCCGGCACCAAGGGCCGTATCGTGCTGGAGAGCAATGTGCTGACCTTCACTCGAAACGAAGTTCCGGCCGATGAGTGGAACCAGACGTCCAAAATCGGTTTCGCCAAGCCGGATGTGTGGAACGTTACCATCCCGTTCGGCAACGCGGACATCCCGCACGCGGCGTTCATGACGAACTTTGTCGATGCCATCCTCGATGGCTCTCCGATGAACTGCTCGGGTGAGGAGGGCCTCGGCTCCATCGAGTTGGCGAACGTGATGCTTTACTCCTCGCTCATAGGCCAGACCGTGGAACTCCCGATGGACAGCGCCGCCTATGAAGCCAAGTTGAACGAACTCATCGCGAACTCGAAGTTCGAGAAGAAAGTGGTGGAAGTCTCGAGCGAAGACTTCTCGGCGTCGTTCCGGCGTTAGTAGAATTAAGTTTCTTCCAAGAGCATGGCGAAATCGTCGCCATGCTCTTTTTGTTTTACCTCACAAAACTGCCGACAGCACCTTCCAGTTCCTGCAACGGTCCCAACTGCTTCTTCTTCTGTTCATAGCGTTCTACGAGTGGCTGGCCGGACCAGAGTTTGTACACCACCTTGTCGTTGTTCAGGAGGATGAGGGCTTTGAAATTCCAGCCCGTTTCCTTGGTCTTGCGGTTGAAGGCGAACACATCGAGGAAGACGTTGCCATAGCGTTTGCTGCGCTGATCGGATGTTTCCAGTTCATAGGCCTGAGATTTCTCCTGCGCCGCCAGACAATCCCGGACCGGCGTGGGCAAATCCTCCGGTCTCACTGAATTGTTGGGGAGAAACCGGTTCATGATGTCCAGATAGGTGAGGATGCGCACGTTCGGGTTCATATAGGAATGGAACCCCATGCACGCGAGGTCATCCTTGCTGGTGTTGCCGGGTTCGATCTCGTCAAACGCCGCCTTGGTCTCATCAAAGGTGGCCCATTGGCTTTTGACCGTGTTGCGACCGCTGGTGAACATGGAGGAACAACCGGCTTGCAGGAGCCCCAGCGCGGTCACGACGGAGAGAAGAACCACACGCGACGTTTTCATAACAACTCCCAGGTTGGTGTGTAAAAGAACAACGGGCGTGAGCCCGGGCATCCGATGAACCTCCGTCAAATCCACTGGATGTTAACTAAAAGCTACTCCATATCGGTTGTTTTGCAACTTGCAGCAACCTGGCAGATTAACCGGATGGCATGGTAAATCTTCAAGGAAACCATTGCATCAGAAGGGTGTTTAGAGTAGTAGTTAAAGTGCTTTCAGTCGGGCGACCATGCGGAGGCTGCACGATGAGATTCCCCGTTTGCTTATCTTTTCCTATGCGTTGGTTTTTGCGCTTACAACCGGACGCACTGTATGAAAAAAGTGTTCATCACAATTATTTTGCTGAGTTTTGCCCTGAGTGGATGGTGCACGTCATCGATTAAAAACGCCTGTATCGCCAATATGATGCAGATTGACGGGGCAGTTCAGCAATGGGCTTTGGAAAATCATTTGTCAGACACCAACTGCTATTCTTTGGCCGATACGAACATCACCCAATTTCTGAAGCAAGGCCGATTGCCAGAGTGCCCTGCGGGCGGAGTCTATGTGGCTGGAAGAACAGTTAATGATCAGCCTTATTGCACCTACCATGGTGGCCTATATGCTTATACTGTTTGGAGAGATCAGTGGAAGCTGATCAAGGACGCTCTTTTTCTGGCTCTTTCGGCGTTGAGTGTTGTTGCTCTTCTGTTCGGCCTGCTGGTTACTACTCGTGGTAATATTATGTTACGCAGTAGCAATCTATCTGTAAGCAGGGTTTTAGTGATGAAACCTACAATCATGTTTTTATTCGCATTGCTGGTTTCACAAACGAGGTTTTTAGTGATGGAGGATTACCGGTGGAGTATTTTCCTGTGTGGCCCTATGCTGATTTCTGCTGTGATAGGTTTTGTGATGGCAGTTCTAGGATTGGAACAAGCAAAGGGGGCCTCGCGGAGATGGTTGTATCTAATGGCTTTGTTGAACTTCTCCCTCGTCGCACCTGTCCTGTTTGGTTTCCTTTCATCAGTATTTGTTGGTTTGGTCAATAGTGCGGTAAATCGTTGAATTGCAACGGACTGAGTATCTATGAGCCTCGCGATGAAATGGTTGTTGCTGGTGTTGGCTTTGACTGCCTCGAACATTTGGGCAGATACCAACCCGCGCATTGTATGCATGGGCAACCTCAAACAAATCGATGGAGCGGTCCAGCTGTGGGCCAGTGAAAATGATTTGAGTGACACGAATGCATACTCTCTTCAGAACGAGGCGATCTTGCAGAATTTGCCCGGTGGTTACTTGATGAACTGTCCTGCTGGAGGCGTTTATCAGCCAGGTAAAACTGTGGATAATGAACCTCGTTGCTCAGTTCATGGGAGTTTGACGGATATGCATTATGAATATCTGGCTGCACGCAAAAGGCACAACACTGTACAGATTGTGATGGGGTTTGGCGCCGGTTTATTGGGGTGGTTGATTGTGCGTTGGTTGAATACGGCGCAAAGTGCTGGGCGAATAACGGAGTCATCCAATCAGTTGATTTTACCCGGGATTTTATTGTTGATGGGTGCGATTGCGTTTGTTTTGCCGCAAGACACTTTACGCCCGACGTTTGGGATAGTGCGCCCAATACTGCATGTTCCCACGGCGGTATTTTGCCTGAGTGGCTTAATTGTGACTATAGCCGTAATCATACGTGGTCGGAAAACTTCGTTGATTGCTTTGTGCATGTTCAGCGGTGTGTTTGTGTTTATGTTAAGTGTGATTATTCTGTATTGGTTGAAGACTGTCTGGAGATAAGGCCTTGGAACGCCTGATAAACCCCGAGATTGCCCCCTAGCTACTGCAATGGTCCCAATGGTTTCTTCTGTTGCTCACAGCTCTTCAACCCCATTGCTTCCGGCGCGTTGCTTGACTAAGCTCCCGCCATGCGCTTTCCCAAATCTTGGTTGCTGATCTGGTGCGGCTTCGTCTTGTTGTGTGGCGGAGTTCAGGCTGCTTCGTCCAAGCCCAACATCGTTTTCGTCCTCTCCGATGACCATAGCTATCCGTATCTCGGCTGCTATGGCGAATCGGAGATGAAGACGCCGAATCTGGATCGCTTTGCCGCCGAGGGCATCAAGTTCCGTCGCATGTTCACGGCGGCCCCGCAATGCGTGCCTTCACGTGCGAGCATCATGACGGGCCGTTCACCCGTGGCCTGCCGTATCACGCGCTTCAGCTCGCCTTTGCCCCGCGATGAGATCACCTTCCCGGAAATCCTGCGTCAGCAAGCCGGTTACTTCGTAGGCGTCTTGGGGCGCAGCTATCATCTGGATGGTTCAGGCCGCGCTCCGGAGGCGACCTCTGCGGTCTTTGAGGAGAAGCAGATGAAGACGTTCCCTGATCGCTT
>JAURFH010000172.1 GCA_030834415.1 Verrucomicrobiota bacterium
GGATAAGGCCGATAGCGGCCGGCACGCGTTGCTTCAGATTTAGATGCGGCTCGAAGGTCGTCTTTACCCCGCGCCGTGCTTTTGCGAAGGCGTTGCGGACTTTTTTGGGATTATGCGTGTTGAACTCCTCGGCCATGTAGATCTCGCCGCACTTCCAGACCGGCAAGATGGTATCCAGCAATTGGATGACTGTAGGCACGCCTTGCACGAGTGAGAGATCCACCGTCTCGAGGTGAGGCCAATAGGGGAAGGCGTAATCCGCGATGACCAACATGTTCGTATGGCGCACGCGGGCGATGAGCGAGCTTAACTGCGGATTGAGGATGCCTTCAGTCAACATAAGCGGAACAGACTGAACCTAAAGACCGAAGGGGAAGGACGTCAAGGAAAGGGAATACAACTCAAGCAACTTCCACGAGCTTGCCGCCGGGTGCCACATGGTAATGTATACCGCGCCAGACAATCCGGGTAGTCAAGAAGGACAAGCCCCACAGCATCACTTGGCAGAGATCCTTTACCGGCACCAGCCAGAGCCATAGCAGATGCGAGTTGTTGCGTGTGAGCAGGCGTTGATTCTCGGCCGCGGTGAAAATTCGGATAAGGAGAAAGAAGCCGACAATAAATGCAGTCATGGCCGACCGACCAGCGCACAACCAAAGCAATGGCCAGAGGGTGGCATTACTTAGGATACTGAGGAAATAAGGGCCGGGCTGGCAGATGCGGATGGTCCGTGCCCAGCGGAATTGATGCCGCCAGACTTCACCCCAAGTCATGGGGTTTGAGCGACATTCCACAACATTTCCAGAAACCTCGATGCGATAGCCGCGTTTTGCGATCAGGTTCCCGAGTCGATAGTCGTCGGCAAGGTATTCGGCGAGTTCTTCAAAACCGCCGATCTCCTGGAGCTGCTTTTCCCGGGTGATCATCACGGCGCCCAATGCGAAATCAATCGGTTTGAGTGAGCGTGATTGTAATACTTGGCTCCAGAAATCGCCGTTGATGGCTACTGCTTCCCAGTGCATGGCCGGGGTGGCCGGTCGGGCTAACTCATAGAAGAAATTGACTAGGCCTACTTTTTCATCGGTGAGTAGAGGCAGGTTTTGCTCTAAGAAATCAGGTGGCACGAAGACATCTGCATCACTGATCACGATGAGTTCGTGCTTGGCTGCCTGGCGAAGCTGGATCATGGAGGAGACTTTGGCGTTGGCCCCCAGTTTGCTTTGGCAGTGTACGAGTTGGGCATCAACTTGCGGGAACTCTTGGATCAGTTTCTCGACCACGGGGCATACCGGGTCTTCCAGGCGGGCGACGCCGAACAGAATCTGGAACTGACCTTGATATGCTTGAGTGAGCCAACTGCGCAGACATTCTTCGGTGTCTGACTCGATGCCTTTTAGCGGTTTTAAGATGCTTACCGCCTGAGTTTCTTTGAGAGGGGGAGCTTTTTGATGCAGCAAGAAACGACGTGCCACAATGTGTTGCCACACGGTGATTCCGCAACTCAAGGTTGCCAAAACCGCCAAGACCAGCGTCCACATCATGCGCCCAATTTGTAGCAACGCCCGTGCCGTTTGAAAAGGAGCGACTGCGTTACGATTCCGGGCGATTTATTACATCGCGTCCGCTGAGGTGACGGCCAGCAATTCCTCAAAAGTGGTCTCTCCACGCAACACGCGGCGTAAGCCAGTATCGTAAAGGGTCAACATGCCGGCCTCGATAGCGATCTGTTGCAGTACACGGTTAGGCTGCTTCAGCATGGCGGCTTCGCGGAATTTCTCATTGGGAATCAGCAATTCGGTGATGACCGTGCGGCCGAGGAAACCGGTGTTGTTGCATTCGGTGCAGCCACTGCCCATACGGAACTGGGCTTCATCCACGACCTGCGACGGTAATTTTTCGAGCAAGGCAGCGGCCGGTTCGTAGGGAATGAGGCAATAAGGGCAATTCTTTCGCACCAGACGCACCCCGAGTACGCCGATGATGCTGGAGCAGAGCAGGAAGGGCTCGATATCCATGTTCACCATACGCGCAAAGACGCCTGCCGTGGTGCCGGAATGGATGGTGCTGATGACCAAGTGACCGGTCAGGCCTGCTTGCACGGCGATGGAGGCCGTATCTGGATCACGGATCTCGCCGATCATGATCACTTCCGGGTCTTGCCGCAGCAATGAACGCAAGGCAATAGGGTAGGTGAAGCCGGTCAAGGGGCTTAACTGGGCCTGACTGACTAAAGCGAGCGGGGCTTCCACGGGATCTTCGACGGTGCTGATGCTGATCGAGGAGCCATGCTTCTGGGTCAAATGATATATTGAGGCATAGATGGCCGTGGTCTTGCCGGAACCAGTCGGGCCGTTCAGCAAGATGAGGCCGCTAGGTTTTTCCAGCAATTGCAGGAAGTTCTCCAAGATGTCGTCCTCAAAGCCCAGTAGCTTGAGGTCGAATTTACGGTTGCGGGGATCGAAGATACGGATAACTGCCTTTTCGCCGTTGATAAGCGGAAAAATAGAGATACGAAGGGTTACCCCGCCGAATTCGGGTGGCATACCTGCCCGGCCATCCTGTGGCATGCCTTTCTCGAAGGACTTGAGTTCGGCCATCACTTTGAGACGACCGATGATCTTTTCCATCAAATCGAGGGGCAGATGCTCAAGCACGGATAATTGGCCGTTTATGCGCACACGTACCACCAAGGTGCTTTCCCAAGGTTCGATATGGATATCACTGGTTTTGGCCTCCAGTGCATCCATGATGATATAGTTCACCAGCGTGGCTATTTCGATTTGCTGGCCCTGCGTCTCTGAATGCAGGTAATTTGCTGTGTGACTCACAAAATGTCCTTGGTTATGGGATTGAACTCGGGAAATCGTTAATTCAGTTCGCTCCAAAAGTCAGCAATAAAACATCCTCAAAAGCCAAAAGTTGCCATTTGTTAAAACTGCATCCGTTGGCGGCTTTATGGTGTTGCTAAAAAACAGTTGAGGGAAACGGGCTTTTTCCGCAGAGTCCGAGCGTTTCGAGTTATCAAACAGCGAAACATTAACCTGTACAGAATACGATCGATTCCATGTCTACTTTGAACGTCAAACCCGCCGGCTCTTGCCGCTGGGATATGCTGGCCCTCGGTGAAATCATGCTCCGTCTTGATCCCGGTGAAGGCCGGGTGCGTACCGCCCGTGAATTCAAGGTCTGGGAAGGTGGCGGTGAATACAACGTCGCGCGTGGTCTGCGCCGCTGCTTCGGTATGAAGACGGCTGTGGCGACCGCATTTGCGGACAATGACGTGGGCCGTTTGCTGGAAGATTTCATTTTGCAGGGCGGGGTGGCCACGGATTACATCAAGTGGGCGAAGTTTGATGGCATCGGTCGTGATGTCCGTAACGGCCTGAATTTCACCGAGCGCGGCTATGGCATGCGCGGTGCCGTGGGAACGCCGGACCGTGGCAGCACGGCGGCCAGCCAGCTCAAGCCAGGTGATTTCGACTGGGATCAAATCTTCGGTAAGGACGGAGTGCGCTGGTTACACACCGGCGGCATCTTTGCTGCTTTGTCTGACACGACTCCCCAGCTTGTGATCGATTGTGTCAAGAAAGCCAAAGAATACGGCACGATCGTTTCCTACGATCTGAACTACCGTCCTTCCCTCTGGAAGAGCATCGGTGGCCAGAAGCGGGCTCAGGAAGTGAATCGCGAGATCGCCAAGTATGTGGACGTGATGATCGGCAACGAAGAGGACTTCACCGCCTGCCTCGGCTTCCATGTGGAAGGAGCGGATGAAAATCTCCTCCACATCGACGTCTCAGCATTCAAGAAGATGATCGATACGGCAGTGAAGGAATTCCCGAATTTCAAAGCTACGGCGACAACGCTGCGCGCGGCGAAGACGGCGACGATCAACGACTGGAGCGCGATCGCCTGGTATAACGGCAACTTCTACCAGAGCCGTCAGTATCCTGATCTCGAAATCCTCGACCGCGTGGGCGGTGGTGACAGCTTTGCCTCCGGCTTTGTCTATGGTTTGATGACCACGGGCGATGCGCAGAAGGCGGTGGAATACGGTGCTGCGCATGGTGCTTTGGCGATGACCACCCCGGGCGATACCTCGATGGCCGACAAGGGCGAAGTCGAGAAGCTCATGAAGGGCGGCGGTGCCCGCGTGCAACGCTAAACGACGGTTTTCACATAAAAGCCGGAGCAAGTAATTGCTCCGGCTTTTTTATTTGCAACAAGGGTAGTGTAATTTCGAGCAAGTAGCACAGGGAGGGGCCTCGCAGTTCTGGCATACTTTCAAGAAGGGGGGCGGCGGGCGATCACAATGAAGTTCGAGTTGTATTGGCAAATCAGACCAAGCGTTTTTGAGACGCCTTACCGCTTTACCAAGGGCATCAATTCCTGACACTCTCGGGCATGCGCCGCCGCCAGTTTCTCAAGACTTTGCCCGTGATGGTCTCTGGACTGTCGCTGGCAGAAGCTTTCCATCCCGGCCAAGTTTTTGGGGCCACCATGCATGGCGTCGCAGCGACAGTGCATCCATTGGCGACCAAGGTGGCGCTTGATACCTTGAAGCAGGGCGGCAATGCCGTGGATGCGGCCATCGCGGCGGGGTTGATGCTGGGAGTGGTGGACGGTTTCAACTCTGGCATTGGAGGCGGGTGCTTCATGGTCATCCGGCGCGCAAGTGGCGAGATGACTATCATTGACGGTCGGGAGATGGCTCCAGGGACTGCTACCCGTGATATGTATTTGAAGGAGGGCAAGCCGATGCCGGATTGGAGCCAGACCGGGGCATTGGCGCCCGGTGTGCCGGGAGAACTGGCTGCGTTTGACTTCGCCCAAAAGCAGTTTGGCCGGCTCAAGCTGGCAGATGTGATTTTGCCAGCAGCTGAAATCGCCTCCAAAGGATTCCGGGTCACCCCAGAATATGCCTCAAGATCGGCCAGCGCAGTAAAGGCTTTGGCCAAGTTCCCAAGCAGTCGAAAAGTCTTCCTTAAACCGGATGGCGGTGGTTGGAAACTGGGCGATATGCTCAAGCAAAAGGATTTGGCCAGTACTTACCGGGCAATTGCAAAGGAAGGGGTTGATTGGTTTTACCGTGGGGAATTCGCCCGGCTCACCGGGCAATGGATGAAAGAGAATGGCGGCATCATGACCGTCGAGGATTTGGCAAATTATCAAGCGAAGGTTCGTGAGCCGCTACGCACGAAGTATCGGGGTCATGAAATCATCGGTATGCCACCGCCTAGCTCCGGTGGGGTGCATGTAGCGCAGATACTGAACATTCTGGAGCATTTCGATCTGGCCAATTTGGGGCCGAATTCAGTGGAGACTTATCATCTTATCATCGAGGCGATGAAGCTGGCTTTTGCCGATCGGGCCTGGTGGTTGGGCGATCCGGATTTCGTTTCGGTTCCACGTGGGTTGGTCAGCAAAACATACGCTCAAGAACTGGCGGGGCGAATCGACCGCAATCGGGCTGGTAATGTGACTAGTTACAGCACGCCGCCTGATGCGACGACAGATATCTTTGGCAAGCACACCACCCATTTTACCGTGGCGGATGCCGAGGGGAATTGGGTGGCTTGCACGGCGACCATCAACACAACCTTCGGCTCCAAGGTGGTCGTGCCGGGAACCGGTGTCGTGCTGAACAACCAGATGGATGATTTCTCCATTCAGCCGGGAGTGCCGAATGCGTTTGGGCTATTGGGTAATGAAGCCAATGCAGTAGCGGCTGGGAAGCGTCCTTTATCAAGTATGAGTCCGACCATCGTGTTAAAGGATGGGCAGCCCGTCTTTTCTATTGGGGCGGCAGGCGGGCCGACGATCATCAGTCAAGCAGTGATGGGCCTGATCCGGTATATCGATTTTGGCATGATGCCGCAACGAATCTTGCAGGAAGCGAATGTGCATCATCAGTTGCGGCCGGACGAAGTGAAGATCGAGGCGAAGATCGGTGAGACCATCATCGCTGGGTTAAAAGAGCGTGGGCATAAGCTCAAGCAGATGAGCTCTTTCGGGGCTTGCCAGGCCATAGCGAGGACTGAGTCAGGCGGGTTCCAAGGTATGGGTGATCCGCGCGTGCACGGGAAAGCGGAAGTGTTGTAGTGATGGGGGCGTGACGTTGCCGGCTACTATCGGTTGGCGATTGAGGAAGTCAGTTCGGAAAGACGTTGTCGCTGGAGGCCTTGATGGTCGAAGTTGTCGGGGCTTAGCCAGCGTTGAAAGATTTCACTGAGGGCAGGCCATTCCGCGTCGATGATAGAATACCATGCCGTATCGCGGTTGCGGCCTTTCACCACGGTGGCTTGGCGGAAGATTCCTTCAAACTTGAAGCCCAATCGCTGGGCAGCAGAGCGGGAGGGGGCGTTCAAGGAATCACATTTCCATTCGTAACGGCGGTAACCGAGTGAGAACGCGTGCGCCATCATCAGATACATGGCCTCGGTGGCAGCAGGTGTCTGTTGCAGCAAGGGGGAGTAATTCAAATGCCCGACTTCGATCGAGCCGCTTTCAGGCGTGATGCGGAGATAGGCCGCCAATCCGACTGGTGCTTGGTTCGGCAAATTGATGATGGTGTAGAAAAGCGGGTCAGTGCTTTTGGCCATGGATTCCAGCCAAGCGTGGTAGCTCTCGAAATCGGCGAACGGGCCATAGGGAAGATAGGTCCACATCTTGCCAGTCGTGTCCAACTGATAGGCAGCATGAAGGGCTCGGGCGTTAGCGATGGCATCCAGTGGCGCCAGCCTACAAAACCGACCAGTCATCTGGGCGTGAACTGGCTGGGCAGGAGGTTTCCAAGTGGGCAGAGATTCGCCGACCGGCTGATTGAGGTGATTAGTTTGTGTGCCCATGAGGCGGAATAAACCGCAGTCGCCAGGTTTTGGCAAGGTATGTGAAACTGGAGGGAGTAGGGATGAGGTGATTGACTGTTCGTGCTTATTAAGAATTTGATGGCAGGCATAAATATTCTCATTTTTATCGGTTGGCAGTTTTCCCGAAGTGGTCGATATTTGTGGCACGAACCGCTGGTAACAGCGTTACATGCTCTCGGGTTGCGGAATCCAGAGGGCAAAAAGGAGCACATGTAGGTTGAGTATGGAGCAGACTCAAGATTCAAACATACAAATGCGTCCTGAGGCCAATTTGTTTGCCACAGTCAGGCGTAGATTAACGCTTTTCCGAGGGGATATTTCTGTCACTTGTGAATTGCGTAACGCGGTGGAGCTTATTAACTTTCACCAGTTCCAATGAAAGAGGGTACCAAGCCAATAGGTGGGGGAAGACGCTTGCCGTCAGGTCAAAATATTGTCCGTAGGGTGACCTTGCTGCTGGTCGCGCTCAGCTGGTTGATAATGGCCGGAGGAGCTCGGGCCGAGTTCGAGTTCGATGTGAAACTCGGTTACGAGGGTACTGTACGGGAGGCGAACTGGTTTCCGGTGGCTTTCGAGATATTCAATGATGGCCCCCCTATCAGCGGTGTCATTGAGCTTACCAATGAACAGACCGGCCGCGGGCAGGCCCGGCGTGTGCCTGTAGAACTTCCCACAAATACCCGGAAACGTATCGTGGTTCCCGTTTTTGCTTCTGCCGGTAAATTCACTCAATGGCGGGCTGTCCTCTATGACGAGAAAGACAAGGTTCGGGCGGAGGTGAAGAATCTGGGGATACGTAAGAACATTTCTTGGAACGGGATGTTGGTCGGGACAATCGCACGGAGCTTTGGTGGTCAGCCTATCATCCCTGAGGTCGCTAGCAGTCGGGGAGATAAAGGGGTGGAGGTGGTGCGACTGGACCCTGCATTTATGCCTGATGGGCCTATCCCGTTAGAGGGTTTAGAAGCGATCTATGTGAATTCTGAGCGGGCACTGGAGATCGGGGCGCCTCAGGCTGCAGCACTGGTTTCGTGGATGCTGGGAGGTGGGCACCTGATCATCGGTATGGAACAACCCGGAGACCTCAACGGTTTGCCTTGGCTGGCTCCCTTGATGCCGGTCAAGTTCGGTGGATCTGAGATGGTAAACGCCGGACAGGAATTGGACTCGTTTGCCTGGTCTGGATGGGAAAAGAGTCAGCAGAATTATCAGAGCGCTGGGAGAACAAGAGAAAATAGCGGGGAATTTTTAACGGCTAGAACACCCGTGTTTAGGGCGTCATTATGGGATGGTCAGACCATCGTTTCTTCTAGCGACTTGCCTTTAGTGGTGCAAGCTGGTCGTGAGCGGGGCCGGTTGACGGTTTTGACCTTCAGCCCAGAGCGTGAGCCTTTCCGATCATGGAAGGGACGTAACTGGTTTTGGGCGCAACTGACCGGTGTGCCAGCGAATTGGTATAAGGAGGAGAAGCAGAATAATTATTTCAGCTTCCAGAGCATCGATGGTCCAGTGGGGGCGATGATCGATTCGAAGCAGGTGCGTAAGCTGCCGGTGAGCTGGTTGCTGCTGTTGCTGGCTGTGTATCTGGTGGTGATCGGTCCCTTGGATCAGTGGTGGTTGAAAAAGATCAACCGCCAGATGCTGACTTGGATCACGTTCCCGTGCTATGTGGTGGGCTTTTCGCTGCTGATCTACTTCATCGGTTTCATGCTGCGTGCCGGCGAGAGCGAGTGGAATGAGCTGCATGTAGTGGATGTGATGACGCATAATGGGAAATCAGAATTGCGCGGCCGCACGTATGCCTCCTGTTATTCGCCATCCAATGCACGGTATCCCGTAGCGAGTGAAGTGGCCCACGCAACCTTCCGGGGAGAGTTCCAAGGTTCATGGTCGTCTCCCCAAGAATTGAGCCGTTCGGATATCACGCAGATGGGTAAAGGATTCGCGGCCGAGGTTTTCGTGCCCGTCTGGACAAGCCAATT
>JAURFH010000173.1 GCA_030834415.1 Verrucomicrobiota bacterium
TGCAGCCAGCGGGTGATGGTTCGAACCTTGGGCAGCCGGGCCCGGGGATGCCTTCGGTGCAGACAGGCGTAAATCTTTTTGCCACCCCAGCTTGGATGACGTTGACGCAGTTGCCGGATCAACGTCACCCAACGTTTGGTCGTTCGCTTGGGTGAGCGCAGCGGACGACGGGAACGGTCGTGCAATCCCGGTCCGCCCGCCTGACGAAAACGTGCCAGCCACTTGAAACCGGTTTTACGGCTGATGCCGGCCTGACGGCACAGTTGCGCCACCGAGATGTTTTGGCGCAAAGCGGCTTGAATCAAGCGCTGACGCGCTTGCAGTAAAGAAGATGTTTTCCACGGCATAGCCGCAGACAAACACATCACCCGTCACCCTTGTCCATGCCTGCTATCGTCACCTATGTCTTGGCCCCATACCGATGACCTGCCGTATCGCCGACTGGCAGTCGGCAGATGCATAACCCTATCGGAGCGCCGGGCTCCAGCCCAGCAGCTTCCCTATGGGCTGGAGGCTTGCTATCGCTGAGTATCCTTATCTAATGACAGAACATGGATGAGCCCCAGAAAACCGCAGGGAGTCAGTTTCCTGAAGAGCTGGAACAGCTCGATAACCGGTTACAACTTCGCGAACCCCAAATGGTCGGATTCTATTGGCCCAACGAACAGGCCATCGTTTATGTCACGCAGACCATCGGTTTTCTAGAATGCAATGGGTTGTACGCATTTTGGTCCGAGGATTTGAAGCAAGAACGCATCATACGTTCTTTTCGCAAAGTCACCGGCGACACAATCGCTGACCTGTTAGACGAATCCCGCTGGGCTAAACCACTGATCGAAACCGGAGACTATGACCGCCGTTTCGAAGAGTTTGGGGAAGAGCGGATGAAAGAATTCAGCCGCATTGAACATTTGATCTTCGAAGAATTTAAGAAAACTCACCCTAAAATCCTGGCCTTTGCGAAAGCGAAAAACGTTACCGGACGTCCGCTAAATATCTTCGAATATATTTTCGCTTGGGGAACATCTCCTTTCGCGCTCTTTTTAACAATATTGCTCAAATGCATTCCTGATAAACGACCGAATAAACGGACCTAGAAAAATTCCTCGCGAAAATTAAAACCACCAGAGTATCACATTGCACTAGGTCCAGAGCATATGAAATACACCCGCACAGTCACAGTTCTGCTGCTTGCTGTAATGGCTATTCTGCTTGTCGGCTGCGTTGCTTGCGAACTGCGCGTAACCAATGAGACCGGCGGGACGATTCAGTTCTATACCGACCACACCAGGCAAACTGTTTCGATTTCCGCTGGAGCGACCAAAACCATTCCCCACACCTCTGGTCGGCTCACCATCACATCGCAGCAAGGCAAGGTGTGGAATTACAACGCGCTTGATATCTTCAACCACGAAGCAAATACCACCAAAGGGTTCAAGCGCGTGACCCTTCCTTTAACTGTAGGAGCCAACGGCGTCCTTTCACTACCTTCAGGGAAAAAGATTACGCCTATTTCGAATACGAAACCCTAATTTTTCCTCCCAAGCCAAACCATGAATCACCAGCACTTCACCTCTCAGACGGCCCAAATGTGGCGTGTGTTGACCGTTCTCGCGGTCATTCCTGCTGCAATTCATGTCCTAGCCCTAGCCCTAGCAATTATTGGCATCACATTGCCAGCCCACTGGATTTCAGAGCATGTCTTTGACGGCCGGCTAGCGGTACTAAGCTTATGGCTTTGCACTATTGGCGGCCCGCTCTTCAGCATCATCATGGGGCTGACTCTGGAAGCTTGGCACGAGCGGACTCGCTTGATTGCCCGGACATCCGGCGTCTTCTCATGGACACTGCTTATCCTCGGATTCTTCACCAGTCTGCCCATACCGTACATCATCGTTGTCGAATGGTAAATACACCTCAGCCATTCATCATCAAACGATGGAGTGAATCCAACCTTATTTCACTTCTTCTTCGGCCCGCCCCAAACCGGCTCAATCATCTCATCGTTCAGCGTCTCCAACTGTTTCAACAAACTCGCTGCCCTCTTCGGTTCCGTCGCCTTGAGGTCGAGGGTTTCCCCGATGTCTTTCGCGAGATTGTATAATTGAAACTCCGGCTTGCCGCCGCCGCGCTCCTGCTGTCGCACCAGTTTCCAATCTCCCGACCGCACCGTCACATTCCCGCCCACGCGCCAGAACAGCAGCTCATGCGGCGCACTTGCTTTCTCCCCGCGCAAGAACGGCAGCAGGTTCACTCCATCCAGTTTGCTTTCACCTGTCGCCGTCGCCTGGGCCACCGCCAGGGAAGTCGCTTGGATATCCAGTGAGATCACCGGCTGCTCATACACTTTGCCCGCCGGGATCATCCCCTTCCACTGCGCCATGAACGGCACGCGGATGCCACCCTCGAAAAGCTGCCCCTTGCCCCCGCGCAACGGTGCATTGCTTGAGGTCAGTTCCTGCGTCGGCCCGCCGTTGTCGCTCAGGAAAAATATTAGCGTATCCTCCTCCAGATTCAGCGCCTTCACCTTCGCCATCACCTCGCCCACGCTGTCATCCAGCGCCGCTAGCATCGCCGCGAAGATGCGCCGATGCACATCCTCGATGTGCGCGAACCGTTTCAGATACTTCGGCGTCGCCTGCATCGGGCTGTGCACCGCGTTATACGCCAGATACAGGAAGAACGGCTGTTTCTGGTTCCGCTCGATGAATCCCGTCGCTTCGTGCGTCAACACCTCCGTCAGATACTGCGGCTCCACCAATTCTTTCGCCCCGCGCAACAGCGGATTATCCTCATCATACGGCGGCTCATTGCCCCGGAGATGGTTCGACCAGATCACCGGCCCGTTCGTCATCCGCTCGCCGAACGGCAGGCTATTCGTGCGCAAAAACGTCAATGCTCCGTCATACGGCGGCGGCACATAGAAATGTCCCTCATGCAGGAAGCCGTAGAACTCATCGAAGCCCCGGTTCTGCGGCAGATATTTCTCCGTGCCGCCCAGGTGCCATTTCCCCACCAGCCCCGTGCGATACCCCGCCGCCTTCAGCCGGTCCCCCATAGTCTTCTCCTGCACCGGCAACCCGATGGCCGGGTCCAGATTCTGTTTCCCGATGGGATTATACTCATGCCCGAACCGCGTCTGGTAACGCCCCGTCAACATCCCCGCACGCGACGCCGAACAGAACGGCGCCGTGACATACCCGCTCGTGAATCGCGTCCCTCCACGCGCCAGCGCATCGATGTGCGGCGTGGGGATATCCTTGCTCATCCCCTGACAACCCAGCTCCCCATACCCCAGGTCATCCGCGAACAGAACGATGATATTCGGTTTCCGCTCCGCCCCATGCGCCGACACGACCAGCAGCACCGCGGCCAAAAAACAAAACAGGGATTTCACAACCCTGTGTTAACGCAAGCAGAAGCCCACCGCAAGCCAAGCGCACCAATGTGCCGCCGGCATGAACCCCGCGCTGTTAAGTCGGGGCTTGCCGTCAGTTCTTTCCCCCGGCGGACACCTCCGCCGCAAACTTTCCCTACTTTCAATTTTGCACATTGGACGTTCCCTATAGTTGGCCCGCCGATGCAATCGGCCTTTCTACATTCTTCCTTCAAAATTCTAAATTCCCCCCTATCTTCCCCCCATGGACCATTCACCCGGATTTTTGAAACTCGTGCAAGAAGCGCAACCCCGCGTCCACGAGATCACCATCGAACAGGCCAAACAGATTCTCGCCGCCAATCCGCAGGCCGTGCTCATGGACGTGCGCGAAGATCACGAATGGCAGAAGGGCCACGCCGCCGAAGCTGTCCACCTCGGCAAAGGCATCCTCGAACGCGATATCGAGAACAAGTATCCCGACTTCAACACCGAGATCATCATGTACTGCGGCGGCGGTTACCGTTCTGTCCTCACGGCAGATGCCGCGCAAAAGATCGGCTTCACGAAAGTCCATTCCCTCATGGGCGGCTACAAAGGCCTCGTCGCCGCCGGCTGGAAGATGACTTCCTAAACGCTTAGCTTAAGAAGCCGCTAACGCAAAAGGCGCGGAGTGATTCCGCGCCTTTGCCGTGTTAAATTTTTCTCGCTTGTGATCAGCCCAACGCTGCCGCCTTGCGATTTCCTTCCATCATGAAATCGAGGTAATAGCTGAGCTGCTGTTTCATCTGGAGACGCGGCACGATGGCATCGATCAGGCCGTGATCCAGCAGGAACTCGGCGGTCTGGAAGCCCGGCGGCAATTCCGCCTGCGTGGTGTCCTTGATGACGCGCGGTCCCGCGAAACCGATCATAGCGCCCGGTTCGGCGATGATGAGATCACCCACGCTCGCGTAGCTCGCCATGACACCGGCCGTGGTCGGATGCGTCAGCACACTGATGTAAGGGAGCTTTGCCTTCGCATGCAACGCCAGCGCGCCGCACGTCTTCGCCATCTGCATGAGGCTGAACATGCCCTCATACATGCGCGCACCACCGCTCTGGGAAATGATGACGACCGGCAAGCTCCGGTCCGTGCCGGTCTCGATGAGCCGCGTGAGCTTCTCGCCCACCACCGAGCCCATGGACCCGCCGAGGAAACTGAAATCCATCACCCCGAGCGCCACCTTCTGGTTGCCCATTTTACCGATGCCCGTGATGACGGCGTCCTTCGAGCCCGTCGATTTTTTATATGCTTCCAGCTTGGATTCGTAAGAAGCCACCCCGGTGAACTTCAGGATGTCCACGCTGGTCATCTGCGCGTCCATTTCCTCGAACGAGCAGACTTCGACCAGTGAGTGGATGCGTTCCCGGGCTCCGATGGGGAAATGATGCTGGCACTTGGAGCAAACCTTCAGGTTCTCATCCAGCTCCTTGTCATAGATCATCGAGGAGCATTTGGGACACTTGGTCCAAAGCCCCACCGGGATGTCTTTCTTCTTGCTGGAGGAAGCCCCGATCTTGGGCTTCTTCATGAAGGTGGTTTCACCGGTATTCGCCGGCGGCGTTACGGCGGGCTCTACTGTTGTCTCAACGCCCGCGGACTTTTTTGTGATTGAAGTTGTTGCCATAGGTCTGATCCGGCTGCTTTCGGCCCGCCATCACGACATTTCCATCGACGCCAATTTCGTTACCGTTAATGCATCGAATAGAGCCCCTATCATCTACAAACCGCGCGCCACTGTCCAGACACAAACCTCCCCTGCTCCCCCCTCCAAAAGCGCTTGCGCACACGCACTCGTCGTCGCCCCGGTGGTCAGCACATCATCTACCACCAAGATGCGTTGCCCTTTGATATCCAACCCCTTACACACGGAAAATGCCTTTTTCACGTTCGCCGCCCGCTCTTTCCGGTCCAGTTTCGTCTGGGTGCGTGTGGGAATGACCCGCTCCAGCAAATCCACCCGTGCGGGCAAACCGGCTTCCTCGGCCACGGCCCGGACAATCCGCTCTGCCTGATTGAACTCCCGCTCCCGTTGTTTATGTGGATGCAATGGCACGGGCACCAGCGCATCAAAGGCTTCACCCGCCAGCGTTTCCCTCGCCCCTAGCAACCATAACTGCGCCAGATAGGGCTCAAACCACAGCTCCCGGTTGTATTTGTAGCGGTGGATGACCTCCAAGACGGTCCCTTTCGCCGCCACGGATGACCGCGCCCACTTGAAGGCCAGGTCCAGTTCCTTGCAGTTGCTGCACTCGAAGTGCTGGGTGATGGCTCCATCGAAGGGCAATCCACACCGATCACACATCGGTTCACGGATGAATTTGACGCCTTGGCGGCAGCCCTCGCCTACGTAACCCTCCTCCTTGGTGGCCGGCTCTTTTTGGCAGAGCTGGCAGACATTGGGGAAAAAGAGACCCAACAGTGGCTCACACCACTGGGCTGCCCGGCTGACCAGTTGCAGGGGGAATTTCCTCATTCCTCGGCGGAGAGGCTGGCAGAATCTTCCACAGCAAGGCGAGCAATAAAGCGAGCACCACCCCCGCCACCCAGCCATCGATCAGCTTGGCACTGCCCCAGATCCAGACCTGCGTGTTGGGCAGGTTATCCGTGGTAAAACCATACGTTTTCAGCCAGAAAATCCAGCCTGCATGCAGCCCAAAGGAAAACCACAGGCTCCCGGTCCGTTGATAGGCCAGGCCGAGCATGATGCCGGCGAGCAGGAGATTAAAAAAAGCAGGCACCAGTTGATGCACGTCACCAAATCCACGCAACTTGAGTGGTAGTAACGCAAGCCCGCTCCACCATGTCACTTCCGGCGGTGCCTGCACCCGGGCAAGGAAGTGGAGAATAGCATAAATTCCACTACTGACCAATAAGGCGCTCTTCCAGGAAAACTGTTTACGCAAAGCCCCGAAAACCGCTCCGCGAAAGAATAGTTCCTCGATCGCCGCCACCAGCACTGCCGCCAAAGTGGCGTTCAGCAGATGCCCCAAGATCGAGGCCGCAGTTTGCCCGGTCCGGAAGCCTCGCCCACCTGCGCCGATCACCACCACGATGGCCAGTGCCAGCGAGAGAAACCCGAACAGGAAACCGCGCAAAGCATCGCGTTTCCCCTTGGAAAACGGGGTCAATCCCGCCTCTGCCCAGCTCTTGAAACCCAACCGACGCAACACCGGCACCAGTCCCAAAATACCGATGACCATGAAGCTGCGGTCCACGTAACGGTGAAAAGGCTGGTTGGCCAGTTTTTCAAAAACCGACACGGAAGCGGCCAACGTCTGGACGCCATGATAGATCGCCGGAGCTATCAAAGCGCCGCCAATGAAGATGGCGGCAAAATAACTGAATAAGAGTGTGGCCGGTCGCATCAATGCCTCCATTACACGGGCTTGCATCTTCCGCGCCAAGCAGATATTGCTACCGATGGCTGAGGTGGCACGGGATTAGCTAACTATAAATTGCCAATTGCGGATTGGTGACTTTGTTTTGTGACTGAGGCTGCGTCAAACTCGACATTCGGGCCTTATCGCCTGCATGAGCGTATCAATGGTGGCGGCATGGCTGACATCTGGCATGTCAGTGATGCCCAAGGCCGCTCGTACGCCCTGCGCCTGATGCACAAGAACCTCCGGTTCAACTTCTTCGCCAAAAAAAGCTTCTTCCGCGGTTGCGAGATTCTCAGCCAGATCCATCAGCACGATTACGTGATCAATTACGTCGATCACGGCAAGATCGGGGGGCAACCCTATTGCGTGATGGAGTATATCGAGGGCGATAACCTCAAGATTCTCTTTGCGCGCGGGGATGATGTCGTGACTGAATTTGTCGGCAACATCCTCATCGACATGGCGATTGCCCTCCAGCACGTCCATGACAGCGGCTTCATGCATCTGGATTTCAAGCCGGAGAACGTGGTCGTCACCCGGAATGGCAATGTCCGCCTTGTGGATTTCGATCTGGCCATGCCGCGTCCGCAGAAGCCCACCAAGCTGGGCCGCACACCCGGCACGCCGGCCTACATGTCCCCCGAGCAGCTGCAACGCAAGCCGGTCGATCACCGCGCGGATATCTGGGCCTACGGCGTGACCGCCTATGAATTGCTGACCGACCGCAAGCCCTTCACTGGCGAAAGCGGCAAAGAGATCCTGCAAGCCCAGCTAAATCGTGATGCCTTGCTCCTCCTGCCCCGCTCCATCAACTCCGAGCTGCCCGCGAACTTGGAACGCATCGTGATGAAGTGCCTCGAGCAAGACCCGGAGAATCGTTACCAGGATGTGACCTATTTGGTGCGCGATCTGGAAAGCGCCCTCTACGTGGCGAAATAAGACGCGTCACTTCACCCGCTTCGCTTTCTGGTTCAATCCGTTCTGATGCAGGATCAGTGATTTCACCTCACCATTGCCTTCTTTCACAAAAGTCAGTTGCGCATCGACCACCGTGTAGAAGAACTTCGTCTCTGACGTCGGAAACACTTCATAAAAACTCTGCCCCGGCAACTCCACCATCAATTGATCCCCCTGCCGCTTCACGGTGAAGAACACATTAGGCGCCAGCTCATACCTGCCAGCGTAAGCATCGTAAATTTCCGGGTCCACCTTTAGAGCCATCCGCTCGCCCATCAAGCAGGAGTATAACTGCCACTACTTCAACCCCTTAAAAACCTCGCACCTCCCCAATGTCAGCCCCTTACAAAAAACGCCCGAGCCTATAGTGGCTCGCAAAGGACACATCCGCTAAAACTTGTATGTCAACGGAAGGAAAAATTTAACCGGACAAAACTATGGAACTACTACTCAGCATCTGCCTCGGCATCGGCCTCAGTGCCGCCTGCGGCTTCCGTGTTTTCATCCCCATGCTCATCGTCAGCATCGCGGCGAACGCCGGTCACCTGACCTTGGCCAAGGGCTTCGAGTGGCTGGCCAGTGATGCCGCCGTCGCGGCCTTCGGTCTCGCCACCGTGCTGGAGATCGCCGCGTATTACATCCCTTGGCTCGATAACGCGCTCGACTCCATCGCCAGTCCGGCAGCTGTTATCGCCGGTACCGTTATCACGGCTTCCGTGATGACGGATATGAGCCCCTTCATGCGCTGGACCTTGGCAGCCATCGCCGGTGGCGGTGTCGCAGCTGCCGTGCAAGGCACCACGGTCATCGCCCGCGCCGCCTCCACGACTCTGACTGGCGGACTGGCGAACCCGCTACTGGCTACGGCTGAACTCGGCGGCGCCGGCACACTTGGCTTACTCGCCCTGTTCGTGCCACTGCTCGCCTTGGCCCTGATCGTCGCCAGCGTCGAACGCCGCTGGGCACCCCTGTGGCAAGGGGCGCTGGTGCTGGTCGCGCTGCTCGGGGCGCTCTGGAGCCAATTCGGCTGGGGGCCCAAGC
>JAURFH010000174.1 GCA_030834415.1 Verrucomicrobiota bacterium
GGACTTCGTATCATAGCTCGTCACTTCGGTCACTTCGCTGCCCATGCAGAGCAGCAAGGCATCCAAGGCATGGCAACCGGCGGTTAGCAAAGAGCTGCCGCCATCCTTCTTGAATGTGTTCCAGCGGAACTGGCCATACCAGGGTCCGATACCATGGTAGTAGTCCACTTCACCGTAATGCACAGAACCCAGCAGACCTTCATCAATGACCCCCTTGGTGGCGAGGAACTGGCTGGACCAGCGACACTCAAAGCACACGCAGGTCTTAACGCCCGCCTTGTCCACAGCCTTCTGCATAGCCAGCACATCCTTCCAGGACATGGCCAACGGCTTCTCTACGATGATGTGTTTCCCTGCCTTGGCTGCCGCGATGACATGCTTCGCGTGTAGGCTAGGCATGCTGCAAACTGACACCGCATGGATATCCGGATCGGCCAGCATCGCATCCAGATCGGTATAGGCCGTGATCGAACCGCCGTGCTTGGCGCTCAACTCGGCAGAATCCAGCTTCCGTGAGGAATAGACCGCCGTGACCTGCGCCTGGGTGGAAGCGTTGATGCTGGGGATGTGAGCGGTGGCCACCCAACCGTAACCGATGATACCGACGTTGTATTTCTTCACAGTTTTTTGCGTATGCTTAGAGGTTGTTTGCGAGTGCGTCCATGGCACAATCTTTGGCAGCGATTGTCAACTCAGCACGTCTTCTGACGGCTGGGTGCGCCCAGTTTATCAAAATATTTTTAAGCATGCCGAACGAACTGCCGCCGCTCACCGCCAGCACGCTCTATCTCGTGGCCACCCCCATCGGGAATCTGGAGGATATCACCCTCCGGGCTTTGCGCGTGTTGAAAGAGTGCGATGTGGTGGCCGCCGAGGACACCCGCCGCACCGGGCAACTGCTCCAACATTTCGAGATCCGCAAACCGCTGCTGAGCTATTTTCAGTTCAATGAGGCCAAGCGCTCCGAAGAGATCATCGAACGGCTCAAGCAGGGTCAGAAGGTCGCGCTCGTGACGGATGCCGGCACCCCGGGCATCAGCGATCCCGGTGAACGCGTGGTCGCCGCCGCCGTAAAAGCCGGTCTGCGGGTGGAGTCTATTCCCGGCCCATGTGCCATGGTCGCTGCCCTCACCGCGAGCGGCTTGCCTACGGATGAATTCCATTTCATCGGCTTCCTGCCCCACAAATCAGGTCAACGTAAGAAAGCCCTCGAACGATTGCGTGAGACACCCGGCACGAGCGTGCTCTATGAATCCCCTTATCGCGTAGGCAAATTGATGCAGGAACTCATCGAAGTGATGCCCGACCGTCAAGTGGTGCTCGCTCGCGAGCTGACCAAGAAATTCGAAGAATATCTACGCGGCACCCCGGCTGAGCTGTTAGCCATCACCGAGAAAAGGAGTCTGAAGGGAGAGTTTGTGGTCATGATTGCGGAGAAGGAAGCAACTCGGTCGCCGCGCGATTCAGACGAAAGCCCAGCAGACAAAGAAGCGGAATAGTTTTCAGTCCCGAAGGGACGTCTGCTGGTAGCCACTAGTGGAGCGAAGCGCAACTAGTGGGAAAGATTGCAATTTGTTTACCCGCTCCAGAGGAGCGGATGATTCGAAAGAGACAACTCGGCAATCAGTCGCCCCTCCGGGGCTTACATTTTTCCATCTTTACCACGAGTTCCCTACGGTCACTCGTGGCTACCGGCAAACGTCCCTTCGGGACTACATTAACAGCTTCCTTTTTGCGCCTTCTGTGCTTTTTTGCGGCAAAGTCCTACTCCACAAACTTGCCCGGATTCAGGATACCATTCGGATCCAAGGCTCGCTTCACAGCCGAATGCAGATCACGGACATCTTGGTTCGCGGCCAATGGCCACCAAGGTTTCTTGGCCAAACCGATGCCATGCTCTCCGGTGATAACACCGCCTAGCGCTAACACGCCTTGAAACAGCTCATCCAGCGCGGCTTCACTGCGTTCATTCGCCTGCGGCTGGGAGTAGTCCACCATCACATTCACATGGATATTGCCATCGCCCGCATGCCCGAAGCACGCAACCGGGAAGCCGTGCTTCTTCTGCAAACTTGTCGCCAGCTTGAAGAGATTCTCCAACTGCCCACGCGGCACCACGATATCCTCGTTCAGCTTCGTCAGCCCCGTGTCGCGCAGCGAGTAAGAGAACTCGCGGCGCAACTGCCAGATCTTCTCGCAATCTTCCGCGCCATGGGCGTATTGGATGAACAACGGATTCAGGGCGGAGAGAATCTTGGTCAGCGCCTTCACCTCGCCGCGCACGCTCTTTTCCTGACCATCCAGCTCAATGATGAGATGCGCCTTGCAGCCGGAAAGCAGTTTGCTGCCCGTGCGCTTCTCCGCCGCGGCCAGCGTGAATGCATCAGCCACTTCGAGCGCCGAAGGCAGGAAGCCCGAAGCGAAAACCGTGCGAATCCCCTTTGCCGCATCCTTCATGGAACGGAACCCGATCGAGAGACACGAACGGAAAGGCGGCAACGGAATCAGTTTGAGCGTGGCCTCCGTCACCACCCCAAGCAAACCTTCCGAGCCGACGAAGAAACGTGAAAGATCAAAGCCGCTTTTGTTCTTATGTGTGCGGCTACCGAGCTTGATGAGGCGCCCATCGGCCAAAGCGACCTGGATGCCCAAGACGTAGTCACGCGTCACCCCATACTTCAAGCACCGCGGCCCACCGGCATTCGTAGCGATGTTGCCGCCGAGACTGCAATCTGCCCGGCTCGCCGGATCAGGCGGATAATACAAGCCCCGCTTCTCCACTTCAGCCTGCAACTTGCCGGTGATGACACCCGGCTCCACCACCGCCACAAAGTCATCAACGTTGATCTCCTTGATACGGTTCATCTGCGCCACTGAAAGCGCAATGCCTCCCATCTTCGGAACACAACCACCGACATAGCCCACACCGGCGCCACGTGGTGTCACAGGAATCTTATGCTTGTTGGCAAAGGCCAGCACTTTGCTGACCGATTCCGCACTGCGGCAAAGCGCCACCGCCTCGGGCATCCCCGTGGCGAACCATTTATCACCCGAGTGTGCTTTGCACGTCTCCTCATCGAGACGTAATTCACCAGTGGGTAATTGCGCCTGTAAACGGCGCAGACGGGCAACTTGGGAAGACTTCATGAAGCAGGAGAATCATCCTCCGGCAATTCCGTGACCGGAGCATCTAAAAATGCACGCGCCTCATCAAACTCGGATTCAGGCACCTTGACCAATATCCCCCCCGCCGCCAGCGCATAGCCATCCATGGTCAACGAGGCGACTTCATTGAAAACTGCCGCATGAAAGCCCGCCGCATCCAGCCGAGACCAGACGAGCTGGGCATCCGCAGAGTTGAAGGCGGTATAGACTTTGACGAGGGACATGGCTTTAAGCTTCTCCGCTCGGCGGGTTGGCATTGCGGATTTCAGTAAAGACAATCACCCCGGCCCCGGTCTGGAGGAGATTCAAGACCTGCACCTCCACTTTCGAGCCGACGTGTGCTTGCCCGTTATTGACCACCACCATGGTGCCATCAGGCAAGAAGCCCACGCCCTGTCCTTTGTCCTTGCCCTCACGCACCACCTTCAGGCTCATCATCTCACCAGGCAGGATGACCGGCTTCATGGCCAGCGAAAGATCGTTGAGGTTCAGGTGCTTGACCGATTGCAACTCGGCGATTTTGCCAAGGTTGAAATCATTCGTGAACAGCTTCGCATCTGTCGCCTTGGCCAGCTTCACCAGCTTGGAGTCCACCTCATGGTCATCCGGAAAATCGCCTTCGTGGATCTTCACCTCGTTCTTCGAATTGCGCTGGATGCGGCTCAAGGTCTCCAGACCACGCTTACCCCGGCTGCGTTTGATAGGGTCCGCCGAATCGGCCAGTTGATGCAATTCCCGCAGGACGAAACGCGGCACCACCACCACACCTTCCAGAAAATTGGATTCGATGATGTCCGCGATCCGCCCATCCACGATCACGCTGGTGTCCAGCAGCAAAAGATTGTCCGGCTTGTTCTGAGAAGCGAAGCGCACATAGGGGATGATCAGCGAGAAATCTTCCTTGTTGCTCCGCATCGCGAGCACCATGCCGATGTAGCTGAAGCCTACAAACAGACAGAGCCGTATCAGCCAGCGGGTGGTCTCCTCTTCCACATGGATGAAAAGGCCGGAATGATCCACCATCCAGGCAATCATAGTGCCCAGCAAAAGCCCAAAGGTGGCCGAGGAAAATGCCCGCAGGGAAAACCCCTTCAGCATCTCATCCAACGCGACGAGCATACCGCCAAAGCCAAAACCGATAATGACTCCCAAGGTCGGGCTTTCAATCCATTCCTGCCGCACCTGGCTGATAGCAAAGCCTGCCATCATGCACATGCTGAGGAACAAAACTCTTATGACCCAGATAGACATTCGTTAATGTTTATTGGCCTTCGGATAGACATTTTTCACCGCTTCCGAAGGCTTGTTTTGCGTACTCTTGTTCACCTTGGGCTTATACAACAAGCCAAATCGGCTCAGGTTGCTGCTCAAAATGGAGACGTTCGTGACTATCTGACCGAACTGAACCTGCAACTGTTCATCCTGCAAAAGACTTCCCGCCAGTCCTTTGCCAGATTCGATGTCTGAAAGTATGGTTTTGGCCGAAGCCGTGGCCTCTTCCACGTTCTTGACCGCCCCACGGATGTCCCCGCGGTTTTCCTTAATGGTCAGTTGCAGCTCATCCGCCACCTTGTTGAGCCGTTCGGAGAATTGCACCAGATTCGTGATGGTCGATAGCTTCTCGCTGAAATCGGCGAAATTATCCACCGACCGGGTCAAAGTGGGAGAATTGGTCTCCACCAGCAGTTCGATGCGCGAGACCACCGACATGGTCTTCTCGGAAACCGTGCGCAGATTCGTGATGGTCATGGTCAGGTTGTTCAAGGTGGCATCGGCCAGCAGTGTCTTATCCACCCTATCCACTGCAGCGGTGACCTGCTCCACCATGGTATCCACCCGCTGGATGAGCCCTTGGGCAGAACGCGCTGCCTCTTGGATATTGAACGGCTCCTGACAAGCTACTTCAGTCCCATCCGTTAGCGGAGGCAGCTTATTCTCCTCCGCCCGGACAAATACATATTGATCCCCCAAGAAACCGGCTTGTTCGATGAAGAACGAAGCATCGCCATGGATCTGGTAGCGCTTGTAGATACGCAGTACCGCCACCACTGTCCGACCGCTGGGGTCCAGCCGCAATTCGGCCACGGATCCGATGGGCACCCCGGCCAGCACCACCTTGGCCCCGGGAATCAAACCGCCGATATTGGAGGTCCGCAGGTGCAAATCATAGGTCGGCGCGAACACGCTGGCGCCTTTGCTGAAGTTCACCAGCAACAACCCCAGCAGCACCAGTCCGAGCAGCACAAACGTGCCTATCTTAAGTTCCAGCTTTGCTTTGCTCATGTTCAGAAACCGTTGTTTTTCGCATCCGAGATGCCGTTCACAAACTTGTAGATCACCGGGTCTTGCGAGGCAAACAGCTCCTCGGGCGTGGTGTCTGCATAAACCTTGCCATGATAGAGCATGATAACCCGTTGCGCGATCGTGCGCACGGAGCGCATATCATGCGTGACCACGATGGTGGTCGCCTTCAGCTTCTCGTTCACCCGTAGCACAAGGCGATCGATACTGTCCGAAACGACCAGGTCCAATCCGGTGGTCGGCTCATCATACAGGATGATTTCCGGATGATAAATGATCGTGCATGCCAAGCCCACCCGCTTGCGCATACCGCCGGAAAGATCCGAAGGCCGTTTATCCTGAGTCCCGCCAAGCTCCACCATCTCCAATGCTTCGGCCACCCGATCAGCAACCTCTTTCGGAGAAAGCTTCCGCTCCCGCTGAAGCACAAACCCCACATTCTCCGCCACGCTCAGGGAATCGAACAGGGCTGCGCTCTGGAACAGCATGCCGAACCGGCTGCGCACCCGGAGTAATTCCCGTTCGTCCAACCCGGTAAGCTTCTCGCCATTGACCAATACCTCACCCTGATCCGGCTCCATCAGCCCTACTAGGTGTTTCAGCAATACGCTCTTGCCCGTGCCGCTGCGCCCGATGATCACCAAGCGCTGGCCTTCCTGCACGGTAAAGCTCACATCATCCAACACCACATTGGTGCCGAATTTTTTGCTGAGATGTTGCGCCTCGATCATGAGCCAAAAAGCCTCGTCAGAAGCAAAGTCAGGAAAAAGTTGCTCATGAGCACAGTGATCGAGGCATAGACCACTGCTTCCGTGGTAGCCTTCCCCACGCCCTCTGCGCCTCCTTCACAAAACAGCCCTTTATAACAACCCACCAAAGCGATGCTCAGGCCGAAAAAAAGCGCCTTGATCATGCCGGAATAGACTTCATGCGCATCCGTATACTTCATGACGAATGACCACGAATACGCCGCATCGATATCCAATAGTCCCACCCCCACCACATAGGCAGCCCCGATACCGATACTGATCGCCTCAATCGTCAGCAAGGGCACTGCCACCAAAGTCGCCAGGATACGAGGCACCACCAAGTAATCCACCGGATGCGTGGCCAAGGTGCGCAAGGCATCGATCTGCTCGGTCACTTTCATCGTGCCCAGTTCAGCGGCCATGGATGCCCCGACACGACCAGCCACCATCAAAGCTGTCAATACCGGTCCAAGCTCACTGCACATGGAGACACTTACCACTGCCAAGGTGGCTGAATCCATATGCACCTTGTGGAATTGGAAATATGTCTGCGCACAGAGCACCATGCCGGTGAAGGCACCGGTGATCAGCACGACCGACTGCGATTTCACCCCGATGAAATGCAGTTGCTGCAGGAACCCGTCCCAATTGAACCGCTGCGTGAAGAGGGATTTAACCACCTCCATCAGCAGCATCGTCAACCGGCCCAGCCCGCGTATCCAGTATTCGAGTCCCGCTCGGTTCTCCATGTTTCCCAAAGTTAGCAGACACGCCCGTGCGCGTCCTCCCTAAAAAGCAAGCCGCCATCCGGCGTCCGGATGGCGTTTGCGTGTCATATTAAATCATGCTGATGGCTCAGCTCGAAAGCGCACCCTCGGCGGCAGCCTTCTGGCTGAACACCAGTTTGCCATCTTTCAGGCTCACCGTCACTGGTTCCGTCCCAGTCAGGTTGCCTTTAAGGATCTCTTCGGCCAGCGGATCTTCGAGGAACCGCTCCACGGCGCGGCGCATCGGCCGGGCACCGTAAGTCGGGTCGAAGCCCTTCTCGGCCAGGAAGTCCTTCGCCGAGTCGTCGAGTTCCAGCTTCATGTTCCGGTGCTTCAGGCGTTCCATCACCTTCTGCACCTCGAGGCTCAAGATCTCCACGAGATCCGGCTTGGTCAGCTGACGGAACACGATGATGTCATCCAGACGGTTCAGGAATTCCGGACGGAACGCGCGCTTGGATTCCTCAACGATCTTCTCGCGCATACGCTCGTAGGTGCTCTCATCCGTGCTGACCGCGAAACCCATGCTCGTCTGCTTCTTGATCGTTTCCGCACCCACATTGGATGTGAGCAGGATGATGGCATTCCGGAAGTCCACCACACGCCCCATGCTGTCCGTCAGTTTGCCTTCTTCAAGGATCTGCAACAGCATGTTCATCACGTCCGGATGCGCTTTCTCGATCTCGTCGAACAGCACCACCGAATACGGCTTGCGACGCACCTGTTCGGTGAGTTGGCCACCCTCTTCAAAGCCCACATAGCCCGGCGGCGAACCGATCAGGCGCGACACCGTGAACTTCTCCATGTATTCGCTCATGTCGAGCTGGATCAGCGACTTCGCATCACCAAACATCATCTCCGCCAGCGATTTCGCCAACAACGTCTTGCCGACACCCGTAGGTCCGAGCAAGGCGAACGTGCCGATCGGACGTTTCGGATCCTTCAAGTCTGCCCGTGAACGGCGCAATGCCTTGCAGAGAGCCGTCACCGCTTCGCGCTGGCCGATGACCACGCGGGCCAATTCGTTCTCGAGGTTCAGCAACCGCGCCGCCTCGTTCTGTTCCATGCGCTTCAGCGGGATGCCGGTCCACTTGGCCACCACGTTCAAGATATCGTCTTCATCCACCACCACACGCTTCTCGTCGCGCTTGGTCTTCCACTCGTTCAGGATGTTTTCCAGCTTCTCCTTCGTGTGCTTTTCCTTGTCACGCATGGAGGCAGCGCCTTCGAAATCCTGCTCGCGGATAGCGCGTTCCTTCGCCACTTTGATCTCTTCGATCTCGTCCTCGATGGACTTCACATCTGGCGGACGGGTCATCGCACCGATGCGTGCCCGCGCACCCGCCTCGTCCATCAAGTCGATGGCCTTGTCTGGCAGGAAACGGCCCGAGATGTAACGCTCGGAGAGCTTCACCGCTGCTTCCACAGAACCATCCGTGAACTCCGCTTTGTGATGCTCTTCGTACTTCGGACGCAAACCCTTCAAGATCAGGATCGCTTCATCGATGGAAGGCGCTTCCACCTTCACCGTTTGGAAACGACGCTCTAGCGCGGCATCCTTCTCGATGTATTTGCGATACTCGTTCAGCGTCGTGGCACCGATGCATTGCATCTCGCCACGGCTGAGGGCCGGCTTGATGATGTTGGAGGCATCCATCGTCCCTTCGGCCGAGCCCGCACCCACAATGGTGTGCAACTCGTCGATGAAGAGGATGATGTTCTTCATACCGATGTCTATGCCGCAAATTTGACACTCTTACGTAATCCAAAATAAAGTAATTAATTAAAAACTTATTATAAGTAA
>JAURFH010000175.1 GCA_030834415.1 Verrucomicrobiota bacterium
GCGATGCACGGCTCAGTGCGGACGGTGAATATGCGCCGCAATGTGCCGTGCCCGGTATGTCATGGCAGCGGTATCGCGAATCAGCAAGCCTGTCCGCAATGTCGTGGTGAAGGCTATGTCGCCAAAGCCGATAGTTATCAGGTCAAAGTACCTGCCGGGGTGCGTGATGGCCAAAAACTACGTTTATCCGGCAAGGGTGAGGCGGGGCAGGGGCAAGGTCCGGCGGGTGATCTGTATCTGAATGTGCGCTTCGCGCGACATCCGGATTTCACGGTGGAGGGGGCTGATCTGGTCTATGAACTGGACTTGGCGCCATGGGAAGCTGTTCTCGGTACGAATGTTGATCTGCCGACACTGCATGGAAAGGTTTCCATCAAAATCCCTGCTGGAATGAACAACGGTCAGAAATTGCGCGTGCGGGGAAAAGGGTTGCCGGTGAAAGATGGTGCTCCCGGTGATCTCTACGTGGTGGCGGGCATCAAGATGCCGCCCAAGATCACCGATGAAGAAAAAGAGCTTTGGGAGAAGCTGGCCAAGCTATCAACCTTCAAGCCGCGGGACTGAAACGGTGACCGCGTCACCGACCTTTAGCTTGAGCAGGCTTGCCGCTGAGCCATTCCGCACCGCTATCTCCAAGAATCCGGAGGAGCTGATAATCGCCAGCGGTTTTCCTGGTTTGACGGAGGCGTAGTTGCTTTGAGGGGCACCGAGCTTGCGGCGCTTAATGCTGACGCTGGCTGCTTTCCATGCAGATTCAGGGAGCAGGTCAGCGGACAGGTTGGTGATGGCGTTCCCGAAATGGTCGATATAGAGGATTTCTCCGGTAAGCCGGTTTTTCGATTTTTGGATTTCCGGCCAAGGCAAAGGTGCCCAATCCTTCACTTCTGAGCCGACTTGGGAGAACTTCCTTCCAGCAGCCAGATGCGCCGCTGTGGGAGCAAAGATATCACGTCCATGAAATGTGCGGCTGACAGGGTGATGGAAAAAAGCCTCGTTGGTGATTTCCCGCACACTGCGGATTTTCTGTTCGCGCAAGGCCCAGCATAACACTCCATTGTCCGGTCCGATGAAAATCGCGCGGTCTGTTTTGATTGCCAGTGCACGCCGCTCGCTGCCTACGCCTGGGTCTATCACCGCTACATGGATAGTTCCTTTGGGGAAGTAGGGTGTTGCCGCCATGAGCGCAAAGGCTCCACCACGGATATCGCCTTGAGCGATGGCATGAGTGATATCGACCGGGCTGGCTTTGGGCGCGATCCCGAGGATGACACCCTTCATCGTGCCGACGAACCAGTCTTGCGTGCTGAAATCAGTGGTCAAGGTGATGACGCTCACAACGGAATTATATTTGCGGATTACAGAATTGAAACGAACATTGTGTCCAAGCTATGGCAAAAGCAGAACGCAAAGTTGTGGTCATCACTGGTGCGACCCGTGGGTTGGGGCGGGCGATGGTGGATGAATTCATCTGGCACGGGCATACGGTGATGGGGTGTGGCCGTTCGGAAGAACAGGTGGAAGCACTTTGCAAGGCCTATGGTCCGCCGCACCATTTCGCGGTGGTCGCTGTGACGGATGATGCGGCGGTGAAGGAGTGGACAGTCCGATGCATAGAGCATGCAGGCGCGCCCGATCTGCTTTTGAACAACGCCGCCGTCATCAATCGCAGTGCGCCGCTTTGGGGGATATCGGCCGAGGAGTTTTCACAGGTCATCGACATTAACATCAAGGGTGTCACCAATGTCCTCCGTCATTTCGTGCCGGACATGATGGAGCGGGGGCGGGGAGTTATCGTGAATTGGAGTTCAGGCTGGGGACGGTCTACGTCGCCGGAAGTGGCTCCTTATTGCGCGACCAAATGGGCCATCGAGGGGTTGACTCAAGCTCTCGCGCAGGAATTGCCAGATGGCTTGTCGGCCGTGGCTTTGAATCCGGGCATCATCAACACAGAGATGTTGCGTAGTTGTTTTGGTGGTTCCGCTGCTTCCTATCCCTCGCCGGATGAATGGGCCAAGCAAGCGGTGCCATATCTCCTCAATATCGGTACGCAGCATAACGGCCAGCAGTTGAGCGCGCCGGGTGTCCACGATTGATGCTGATCCTGCGATGAGCGTGGAAGCCACAGAAGTTCAAGAGATTTTACCCGGCGTCTTTCGGTGGGAATGCTTTTCTGCGGAACACAAGTTGGAGCTGACTTCGCATGCGGTTTTGGCTGATAATCAACTCTACATCTTTGATCCGATTCCGCTGGCAGATAAACCCATGCGCCGTCTTTTGGATAAGCAAAAAGTCGCTGCTATCTTTTTGACGAACGAGAACCATGAACGGGCGGCGGCGGTCTGGAGGGAGCAGACGCAGGCACCCATATGGGCTGAAGAGGCAGCGGATATCAGCTTATCCGGCGTGCAGAGATGGAAGGTTGGGGGTAAACATTATGGGCCTTGGGAAATTTCATCCCTTGAGGGTGGAGCGGGTGGGGAAGCTGCTTTTCGTTGGCGGGAGCGTTCGTTAGTGGTTATGGGTGACGCCATTTTTAATCTTCCGAGGTATGGCTTTGATGTGTTGCCGGAGAAGTATTGCCGGGATCAACGCATGTTAAGGAAGTCTTTGCGATGGTTGACAGAGGAACCGTTTGAGACGGTTCTGTTTGCGCATGGAACTCCCTTGTTGAAAGGCGCATCCGTAGAAATCCGATCACTGCTTGTCCGATGAATTCCTGTCGATTGTGCCTTGCACTTTAGCAGGTCGCCCTTACTTTTAAGGCATGGCGAATGCGCCCAAAAAGAAAAGTCAGGCCAAAGCGATGATGCTTGGCGTGGGTTTGGACAATGATGGTCACAAGCGGGTGACCAAAGGGGATAATTTTACCCTCGTAGGTGGGAGCAAGGACACGCACGAGGAGATGACCGAAAAGGCCATCAAGATCAACGAGAAGCTCAAATCCCGTGGCAAGACGCTGGAATCCGTCAGCCATGAGGAGTTTGACGATATCGCGCATGCGGTCGGTCTGCGGCGGAACAATCCCCACGCCAACTGATTTTCGGGGGCGATTTTGCCGCCAGTTCCTTGACGAGTGGCCGGTGGGTCCGTTAGCTTGCACCCAGTATTCCACTTAAGGCGTAAACTGATGTTGGCGGTCGCTTACCATCCTTATCTGTTTCTGGCCGTTCTACTTGGGATAGCTGTCGTTTTCCCGCTCATACCCCTCGCGCTCGCGCGGCTCTGGGCCAAGAAGTTTTCCCCGCCCAAGCCGGGTCAGGACAAGAACGCCACCTACGAATGCGGTCTGGAATCCAAGGGTGACGCGTGGGTGCGGTTCAAGTCCGAGTATTACCTCTACGGTATCCTGTTCCTTATCTTTGATGTGGAAACGGTCTTTCTGCTGCCGTTTGCCGTGGCCTTTACCCATCTTTCTGCGGGTGCATTCATCGCCATCATGTTCTTCCTCCTGCTATTGGCGGAGGGACTGCTTTGGGCATGGAAGAAAGGGGTCCTGAACTGGAAGTGACGCATGGATGAGGGATTGCGCAACGAATTAAGCAAACAGGGGGTGTTCACCACCACCTTGAGCGATATCTACAACTGGGGTCGCCGCAGTTCGGTGTGGCCACTGCAGTTCGGTCTCGCCTGCTGCGCGATCGAGATGATCGCGGCGTCGATGGCCCGCTATGACTTGGCCCGGTTCGGTGCCGAAGTGTTCCGTCCATCCCCCCGTCAGGCCGACCTGATGATCGTGGCTGGTACGGTGACCAAGAAGATGGCCCCCCAAGTCGTCCGCCTCTACAACCAGATGCCCGAGCCCAAGTATGTCATCGCCATGGGCGCGTGCGCGATCTCGGGAGGACCTTTCAAGCAAGGCTACAATGTGCTCAAAGGCATTGACCGTTTTATTCCCGTTGATGTGCACATCCCGGGTTGTCCGCCCAGACCGGAAGCTTTATTGCACGCTTTCATGACCTTGCAGCGGAAAATCGATGCACAGGAGATGAGCGGCAAGGCGCGGCCAAGGCATCTGGACCCTGATGCGCCGAGCGAATTCCCGGTGCCGCAGTTTGGCGAGCATGATCTGGTTCCTTCGAAGAATGATAAAGTATGGGAGCCAGCGGTAGTGGTGAGGAACGGCTGATTAATTTGTGAAAGACCTCGAGTCCATAAAGCAGCAGATTGAAGCGGGCGTGGCCGGTGCGCAAGTATCGCTGGTGCCGAACGACTCGCCGGCGAATCAGCCCTCGCTGCTGGTGGATGCTGCGCATGGCCTTGCGGTGGCTACTTTCCTTCGCGATGAAGCTGAGTTGCGTTTTGATTATTGCTCCAATGTCACTGGCGTGGACTGGATGGAAACGGAGCAGAAAACCAAGGTCAAGCAGGTCTTCGATGGGGAGGAGAAAGAAGTGGAGCAGGTGGTGAAGATGCCGGGCTATCTGGAAGCGGTGTATCATCTATACTCCATGGAGCTGCGGCATGGGCCTTTGGTGATCCGCTTGCGCACGAAGAACCGCACGGATGAAGTCGAGTTGCCTTCGTTGACTCCGGTTTGGCGCAGTTGCGAATTTCAGGAGCGGGAGATCTACGATCTCTATGGTATCGTGTTTGCCGGTCACCCTGATTTGAGGCGCATCTTGATGTGGGATGAGTTCAAAGATCATCCGATGCGCAAGGACTACGTGGAGCCGGATGATTACGAATACGAGCCCACGCCACACGACGAGGTGCTGGCCAAATCAAAAGCGCATTATCCGGCGGAGGTGAAGCCATGAGCACCGAAGCGCTCGCAGAGCCGCCGAAGAACTACGAAGTGCGCCCGAAATCGTCCGGCCAGTTTGAGGACGATATGGGCGAACTGCTCGAGGTCTCCATGGGACCGCATCATCCGTCCACTCATGGCGTGTTCCGGATGGATGTGGTGCTGGATGGCGAGCGAGTGGTGAAGCTCAAGCCTGTGTTCGGTTACCTGCATCGGAATCACGAGAAGATCGGAGAAGGCGCGAGTTATCTGGCCTCGATGCCTTACACGGACCGGCTGGATTACTTCTGCTCGATGACGAACAACTGGGCCTACGCCTTGTCCGTCGAGAAACTGGCCGGATTGCAAGTGCCGGAACGTGCGGAATACATCCGTGTCATCACGGCGGAACTGACGCGTCTGGTAAATCACACCTGTCTGATGGGCTTTCTCGTCCAGGACATGGGCGCTCTGGGCACTCCGCTCATGTATGCCTTTCGTGAGCGCGAGAAGATTCTCGACCTCTTCGAGTCCTTGAGTGGTGCCCGCATGATGTGCAATTACATGCGCTTTGGTGGTTGCCGTTGCGATTTGCCGACGGGCTGGCTGGAGCAGGCGCAAAAAGTCGTGGATGAATATCCGCGCTTTTTGGATGAATACGAGCGTCTGCTGATGGGGAATGAAATCCTGATGGCACGTAGTCAGAACGTTGGGGTGCTGCCGAAGGAGCTGGCTGTCAGTGCCGGCATCACCGGGCCGATGCTGCGGGCGAGTGGGGTGAATTACGATATCCGCAAGGTGGACAAATACGGCATCTATGATCGCTTCACTTTCCGCGTGCCACTGGGCGATCATGGGGATGTCTATGACCGCTTGATGGTGCGGTTGCTGGAGATGCGTGAATCACTTGGCATCCTGCAGCAAGCGTTAAAGAGTATTCCTGACGGACCGGTGGTGGATCCCCGGGCGAAGTTGCGTGGGTTCAAGCCCAAGGCGGGTGAGGCGTATGGCCGGATCGAAGCGCCAAAGGGCGAACTGGGTTTTTATCTCATCAGCGATGGCAGCCCGAATCCATATCGCTATCGCGTGCGGCCGCCCAGTTTTGTTAATCTCACCGTGTTGGAAGATATGTGCCTCGGCCACACGGTGGCTGATGTGGTGATCATCTTGGGCAGTGTGGACATCGTGCTCGGTGAAGTGGATAGATAAACTGAAATTGAATTTTTGATGCTCGGAGAAGGCATACTGAAAGGCATGGTGGAAACGGCGAGAAACTTCGCCGGTAGCTACGTGTCTAAAGACCGTCTTACGACGGTCGAGTATCCGGAGGAACGAATCGCGCCGAAGGAGAACGCACGGCAGTTCCCGTTCTTGGTTTTCGATGGTAACGATCCAATGGCGGGCTTGCGCTGTGTGGCGTGCCAGATTTGTGAGAAGGAGTGCCCACCCAAGTGCATCTATATCGAGAAGAGTAAGGACAAGAAGCCGGACTTTGTCGGCAAGATGCAGTTCTATCCGGCGACGTTCGATATCGATGTCTCCGTCTGCATGAGTTGCCAGATTTGCGTGGAGGTTTGTCCGTTTGATGCCATCAAGATGGATCAAGAGTATGAACTTTCTAATGATGACCGGTTCGGCGGATTACTGCTGAACAAGACGAGGTTGGCAAAATCGAATGAGTATTATGGCAAGATGCATCCACAGGAAGCCGGGGCGATTGATGAATCGCGTTTGAAGACGAAAGAAGCGGCGGAGGCCAAGGTCAAGGCGGATGCTGAAGCAAAGGTCAAAGCTGCGGCGGAAGCGAAGGCAAAGGAGGCGCAGCCACCAACTGCTCCACCTAATAAGGGCGCATAAGGGTTACGGCATGGATATAGGCCAACTAATCAATTCAATCCTCAACGACCCCGATCAGGTCTTTGTACTGACGAAAGCCTTCGTCGTCGGCAAGTTTCCGGAAGGTGCTCAGCCTTTGGTGTCCATTCTGCTTTCCATCCTGCCCATCCTCAGCGTGTTTCCGGGATTGTTCGCGTTGACGACGATCTTAGAGCGCAAAGGACTGGGGCGTATCCAAAACCGCATGGGACCGAACCGCGTGGGACCCTTTGGCATTCTGCAACCCGTTGCTGACGGTATCAAAGCGCTCATCAAAGAGGACGTCGTGCCGCGGGCGGCCGACAAGGTCGTGCACTTTCTGGCTCCCGTCGTGATCGTCATCCCCGTCATCATGTCGTACGCAGTCCTGCCGGTGGGACGGAATATGGTGGCGATCGATCTGGATGCCGGGTTGCTCTTTTTCTTCGCTGTCGGTGCTTCGACGGAATTGGCGGTCTTCATGGCCGGGTGGTCGAGCCGTAATAAGTACTCGCTACTGGGTGCCATGCGGGCGATCGGCCAGATGATTAGCTACGAGATACCGCTCATCCTTTCGGCCATCACGGTGGTGATGGCAGTGGGGTCACTCTCTACGACTTCCATGGTGGATGCGCAGGCTGGCTACTACGGTTGGTTGCCTAACTGGTATGTTTTCACGCCTTGGGGCTTTGCGGGATTCCTGTTGTTCCTCACTGCGGCTACGGCTGAGTCGAATCGTTCACCGTTTGATATCCCGGAAGGAGAATCGGAGATCATCGCCGGTTACTTTGTGGAATACTCAGGCTTTAAGTTCGCCTTGTTCTTCCTAGGTGAATATCTCGGGCTGTTTGCCGTGAGCGGGTTGGCCATCACGTTATTCCTCGGCGGCTGGCATGCGCCGCTACCGTTCCTGGAGTGGATACCTTCCTGGTGCTGGTTCTTTGTGAAGCTGATGTGCTTCATCGTGCTGTTCATCTGGCTGCGCGGAACCTTGCCACGCTTACGTCAGGATCAACTGATGAACTTCGCCTGGAAATTCATGCTGCCGTTGACGCTCATCAATATCGTGGTGGCGGGTATCTGGCGCTTCCTTGAGCCCGGAATGCTGCGCTGGGCGGTGTGCGCCGCGATTTTGGCGGCAGCATACGTTTTGCTAGCCCGGGGATTGACGGCTGCACGCGGTGTAGCTCCCCGGGAATATCGTTACGCAGAAAATTAGATGGAACTGGCTTTTGTCATCATAGCGACAGTCACGCTCGGTGGAGCGGTGGCAGTCATGTCCTTGCGGCATCTGGTGCACTGTGCGCTGGCGCTGGTGGTGACGTTTGCCGGATTGGGTGCGATGTATCTGCTGCTCAGTGCGGAGTTTGTGGCTTTCGTGCAACTGCTCGTCTATGTGGGCGCGGTGGCGATCCTCATCGTCTTTGCTTTGTTGCTGACTCGCAGTGCCACGGTGGAACCTCACCAAGGACTCTTGCACAGTAAGGTGGCCGGGGTTGGGATCGCCTTGCTTGCCTTTGGTACGATCATCAGTGCGCTGCTTACCAGCAGCCGGTTTGATCGAACACAGATAACCGCTCCATCGCTGACAGTGCGCCAGATCGGTGAGGAGTTGATGACCCGTTATGTGTTGCCGCTGGAAGTCATCGGTTTACTCCTTACGGCGGCGACGATCGGAGCGGTGGTGATTGCGATGGATGAACGCAAAGTGGCGGACCGGTCGAAGTCTGCTGAGCCAGAACACGCCGCGGAGGACAAGCACGGATGATACCGCTGCATTATTACCTCATCGTGGCGGCGATGCTGTTTTGCATCGGCTTGGCGGGCGCCTTGATCCGACGCAGTGCCATCATGGTGTTGGTGGGTATCGAGCTGATGCTGAATGCGGCAAATCTGAATTTCATCGCCTTCTGGCGTTACTCACCGAACCCGGATGGCAGCCAGGGAGTGATGTTCGCCATCTTTTCCATCGCGATCGCTGCGGCTGAAGCGGCGGTAGGGCTCGCACTCATCATCGCACTATATCGCCACTATCGTAGTACGGATGTGGCAGAGGAGGGGAAGAAGGAATGAGCAACGCTGCCTCCACCCTTTGGCTGGTCCCCGCTTTGCCGCTTTTGGCAGCGGTGCTGACGGCTTTTGTCGGAAAGGGGCAAAAGAGTCTGTCATCTGGGCTGGCGATCGCGGGTAT
>JAURFH010000176.1 GCA_030834415.1 Verrucomicrobiota bacterium
TCCTCGCTGCTGATCAACTGATCCACCAGCTCTTCGCGCTTCAACTGGGTATCACGGGTATCCGCCAAAAATTTGCGGACATCTTCCGCCTTGGGCGGCAGCCCCGTCAGGTCCAGATAGACGCGTCGGATGAATTCATCATCCGAGCACAGTTCTGAAGGCAGAATTTTCATCCGCTTCCATTTCGCCTCCACCAGCTCATCCACTTCACTGAATGTCGGCTGGTTCTTCCAGCGGAAGCCGGAACGGTCGCCCATGACGGTGATGGTCGTGGCGGCGTATGCTCCTTCATAGCGGGCCAAAACTGGAGCTTCACCACGACGCAGTGTGTTCACCACACCTTTGTCATCCGTCTTGATGATGTCCACATTGCCGCTCTCCACAAAGGCCTCATTGCTGACGTCGCGCTTGGAACCATCCGTGTAATAGGCGATGACTTTCATCTGTTCGCTGTCACCCACTTTTTTGACCACGGGATTCTTGGGTGTGAGTTCGATGCGGGCCACTTTCGGGCTGTCAAAATTCACTTTTGCACCGGCGGCGATCCATTCGCGCAAGATCTCATAATATTTGTCACCTTGCTTGGTACGCTGACCACCTTCATGCGGCACGGCACCGGTGGCTTTCATCAGAATCAGACTATCGTCCGGGGAAGCGAGGTTGACGCGGCGTGAGGCCAGGTCATCCGCAAAAGCACGCAGATCGAAAACCGGATCATATCCGCGCAGCGACAACTTGAAACCGTTCTTGCCGTCCTTAGCGCCATGGCAGGTGCCCATGTTGCACCCCAGCTTGGAGACCACTGGGGTCACATCCATGATGTAATCTGGTTCTTTGTTACGACTAAAAAGACGGCCCTTGCGATTGGAGGCCAGCTTCGCCTCTTCCAAAGGTGCGGGCTGAAAACTCTTCACTGGTGAAAGGGTCTTGCTGTCGAGCAGATGCACTTCGCCATCCGCTCCCGCTGCCGCCACCACTTTGTCATCCGCGCTGAAGGCCAAGGCATAGACGCCGCCTTTCAGTTTCGTCCCGGCAACGAGCTTCACATCCTTGGTCTGAAACTCATCGACCAGCTTATTTTCATCAGCTTTGCGCTCGCTGCTTCGCTTCTCAAATATTTTCTTCAGCTCTTCTGTCAGCGTGCCGTCGAAATCGGCGCTATAGACATTGACCTCACCAGCTCCGTCCATGCTGCTACTGGCCGCAATCAACTTGCCGTCGCTGCTGTAATCCACGGCGAAGATACGGCCCTCCATGGCCGGGAATTTGCGGACGAGATTCGCGTTATCTCCGATGACGCGCTTGGTCTCACGGAACACGCGGAATATTTGCGGGATGCCATCTGCACCGCCGACTAGGATCTCATCCTTGGATGGATGCCGCGCCACAGTGGAGATACCGCCGCGCAAAGCACCAGGTGTGATGGAAGTGATGTTATCGATGAAACGTTGCGTAGCCAGCTCAGTCAGCTTGGCCGTACGATCACGCCCCACGGAGATGACATGATCTCCTTTGAGCGAGAACACCGTATCCTGCACCCAGTCATCATGGGAACCTTGATAAAGCACCTGCTTGCCGGTGGCGGCCTCGATGGCGCGCACCGACTTGTCCGTGCAACCGAAGGAAACCAGCTTACCATCCGGCGACCACGCCGCACCATAGACGGTGTCAAACGTCACCGGCACCGAGATGTTCAACTTGCGCTTTTCGACATCCCAGATCTGCACCTCACCCATGCGCCCGGGCAAACCGCCAGCCACGGCCAGCATGGTTCCATCGGGAGAGAATTGCACAGACTCGACCCGCTCCGACAAACCAACCAGCCGCGCCACCAAACCCGAACCATCCGCCTTGTGCAGCAACACTTCGTGAAAGCCAGCGACAGCGAGGTATTTCCCGTCAGAGGAAAAATCCAGTGAAGTGACCACCGGCGAGCGGGTATAGACCGGAGGATTATCCATATCGTAACGCGCTTTGGCATTATCCGGGGTGTCATCAATGGCTCCTTCAGCAATCCATTTGGAGATCAGCTCGATCTCCACTTCATGCAAAGGTTTGGCTCCCTTGGGCATCTCCGCTTTGCCGTCTTTAGGAGTCACCATGCGGATGAGCGCGCTCTCAGAGGCATTCTTGGGAACAACCGCCTTGCCCTCGCTATCGCCACCCGCCAGCAGTTTCACATAATCGGTCATGACATAACCGCCTTTAGGCTTGGCAGGTTGATGGCAGCCTTGGCACTGGGCCTGGAAGATGGGACGGATCTGCTTGTAATAGCTGACCGGTTGATTCGCCGCCGTTTTCTTATCCGCAGCAACTCCAGAACCGGCGAAAGCGACCACAGCCAGCCAGACCGTCAAAACTCGATAGAACGAAATACGCATAAGCTTCATTCCGCCGGGCAGGCTTTGCCTAAAGGAAACACTAGCGCGTCAGATAATCTTTAGCGCTAAAAGCCTAAGACCCGGGATTTTTCAAGATACTGCGCCCAATCCTAAAGACTTGGAATAGAAGAATCTGCTGGAGGCTATGTAGGATTCTGCGCGCGTTTGCATTATCCAATTTTGCCGATACTTTGCGCGACCATCCCAAGTATCTGGCGTGACGCCTGACAACCACGTAACTCAACGGATTCATTTATTTTGCCATTTTGATAACAGTTTCCGTAATGTCGCTAATAGATAAGTGCTAGCGGCGCGAAAAGAAGACACACGCAAATGCCTAAGAACCACTCGCTCAATAGAATACATATCAGCTATCAAATCACCATCGCCATGACTTTGGCGGTTGCCTTATCACAGGAGACGCACGCGAGCAGCCTGTTCCGCAATGGCAGCGGCGCCCGTTCGATGTCCCTGACAGGTGCGGATGTAGCCGTTGCCAGTGACCCGCTGGGGGCGATGTATGCAAATCCCGCAGGCCTGTCCTATCTGGCCCAACCAGAATTGCAGGTAGGTGCGACGGTCGGCTATGTGCATGGCTCTTTTGATAACGCAGCCAACAACGGTGCTGCCCTCAACAAATGGGGTGCCTTCCCGGAAGCGGCCTTCGGGTTGCCCTTGGGCGAGAGCGGTATCACAATCGGCTTGTCCTTTATCACTGAAGCGGCCCTTTCTGCCGACTGGACTTGCAATGACGCCCCCGGTGGCTTGGGCGCAGTCTCCTATGGCCGACAAACGCACCGCTCAGACATCACCGTGCTGCGTTCAGCCCTAGGCGCTGCCGTGAAGCTTGGCGACCACTGGTCACTTGGTGCCAGCGTCGGCCTCGTTTACAACGACAACAAACTCAAGGCTCCTTACATCTTCCAGAACACGCCGTTAGCCGGGGCCAAAACCCTGCTGGACCTGAACACGGATGGCCTCGGTGTGAACGCCCAGTTCGGCGCCATCTACAAGCCGAATGACCGCTGGCAATTCGGTGTCTCCTACCGCACTGAGACTTCTGTACGCAGCCGTGGTGACGCCAATGGTGATGTCGGGGCGCAGCTGGCGTTGCCCAGTGTCCCCTTCCATTACGATGCGCAGGTGAACAACCACTTCCCACAGATGGCCACCGCCGGGGCCGCCTGGCAATTCCATCCGCGCTGGCGCGTCTCCGCGCAACTCGATTGGATCAACTGGTCCGACTCCTTCGACCGCCTGCCGGTGAAGCTCTACAACGGCAGCAATGCCGCCGTGAACGGCGCGATGGGCTCCTCCACCGTGGAAGACGAAGTGCCGCTGAACTGGAAAGACCAGTTCGTCTATCGCACCGGCATCGAGTTCGCCGCCAGTGAATCTTGGAAGCTGCGCGCCGGTTACAGCTACGGGAACAGCCCGGTGCCGGATGCCACGCTCACTCCCATGACCGCCTCCATCACCGAGCATACCATCGGTATCGGAGCCGGCTGGCAAGGCGGTCGTTACTCTCTGGACTTTGGCTACCAGGTGGAACTTCCCGCCGAGCAATCCGTGGGCACCAGCGCGCTCCGCTCCGGTGAATACAACAACAGCCGTACGGACATCCAGATCCACTGGTTCAGCATCACCACCAGTGTGAAGTTCTAAGCGTAACACGCCTTGCGTTTTGCCCATGGGCCAGTGACCCGCTGTCGCTGGCCCATGCTTTATTATTGTCTCGGCGCGTCATAAGTCTTACGACTTAAGCATGCCCAAGACTTATTCTTTCCCGACATCTCCGTCGCCTTTGAGTCGACGCCAGTTCATCAACCGCTCACTGCTCGCCGCCAGTTTGGCCGCCATGTCAGGCCCGGCTCTGTTGCGCGGACAAAACCTCAACAGCAAGCTGCACATCGCGGTCATCGGTGCCGGTGGCAAAGGTGCGGTGGATACGGATGCCGTCGCCCAGACTGGCGAGGACATCTACGCTCTCTGCGATGTCGATACCGACACACTCGATTCGCGCGGCGAAAAATATCCCAAAGCCAGGAAGTTCCAAGACTACCGCAAGATGTATTCCCAGATCATGGGTAACATCGATGGCGTCATCGTCTCCACGCCGGACCACCATCATGCCCTCGCCGCCGCGCTGGCCATGAATGCCGGCAAACACGCCTTCGTGCAAAAGCCGCTGACCTACTCCGTGGCTGAGGCCCGTTACCTGCGCAATCTGGCCAAGAAAAAGAAGGTCGCCACGCAGATGGGCAATCAGGGCAGTGCGGCCGATGGCTTGCGCCGCGCGGTGGAAGTCATCCAGACCGGCATCCTCGGCCAGGTCCGTCAATTGCATGTCTGGAGCAACCGCCCCATCTGGCGGCAAGGCATGGACCGCCCAACGGGTGCCGATCCTGTGCCGAACACTTTGGACTGGGATCTCTGGCTCGGCCCGGCTCCCTTCCGCCCCTTCAAGAAAGACTGGCCGGAAGAAGTCACCCCCGACGCTAAAGGCAAGAAGGCCAAGCAACGCAATGTTTATCATCCCTTCAGCTGGCGCGGCTGGCAGGACTTCGGCACCGGTGCGCTGGGCGATATGGCTTGTCACACGGTCAACATGCCCTTCCGCGCCTTAAATCTCGGCTACCCGACCAGCATCGAAGCCAAGACCACCGGCATCAACAAGGAGAGCTACGCCAAGAGCGCGCAAATTCAGTTCGAGTTCCCCAAGCGCGGCAAGCTCGCTCCCGTCACCTTCATGTGGTATGACGGCCAACCGGATGGCACCGACACCTTCCGTCCGCATGCCGATCTCACCGAGGACATCGTCGCCAAGATGAAGAAACTTCCCGGCAGCGGCTGCCTGCTCATCGGCGACAAGGGCCGCCTCTTCTCACCGGATGATTACGGCTCCAAATTCCTGCTGCGCTTGAACGATGAGAAAGAACTCGTGGAAGCTGAAAAACATGAGGCACTGAAAGCGATCCCCGAGAACTACTGGAAATCTCCCGGCCACTACCAGGAGTGGGTGGATGCCTGCAAGGGTGGCCGCGCAGCCTACTCTGAGTTCGACATCGCCGCGTATCTCACGGAGATCATCCTGCTTGGTTGTGTCGCGGAACGCGTCGGCAAGAAACTGGAGTGGGACGGCCCCAAGATGCAGGCCAAGAACTCCCACGAAGCTGCTGGCTACGTGAAACGCGACTACCGCAAAGGCTGGGACCTCCCCGCCTAAACAAATCGCGCGCCGCCTCGCGCCACCTTTCAACCAGCCAGTGCAAAACCTGCACTGGCTTTTTCTTTCGCCCAACCCATAGCAGTCCCGCGACTGCGGAATAATGAGGCACTAACCTCTCCGCTCTGAACGTTGAAAGTTGGACATTGAACGTTTCCGGTTTACGCCCCCCATTCATAACTCAAAATTCATAATTCATACATTCCCTGAAGTGTCCTTCCCATCCGATCCGTTCAACCTGACTCCGCCGATGCATCCTGTCCTGCGGTACTCTAGCATCCGGCCTTTGCCTCCCGAACCAAACCCTCGCCAGCCACTCCACAAAGAAACGCAGCCGAAGAACGGAAAAGTCTGCCGAAACACGGCGCTTTCATCTCCCTCTCCTCCATTTGGAAGCCGAACTTCGGCTAGTTGGAGGAGAGGGCACGGGGAGAGGAGGTGCTTAGCATCCCCCTTTCTTCATTCCGCCTTCTTAATTCTGCATTCCCTTTAAGGAACTATGTCAAAGAGCAATGAAACCGCCCGACCCCGGCGAAGTGTCGTGTTCTTCCCCCTCCTCAGAGGGAGGTCGAATTCAGTGCTTGTCCAAAACCAGGCTGGTTCCGCAGTGACTACTATAGATTCCCCGACCAGTCGTACAATCCTACGCTGCTCGACGTCCAGTTCGCCCTCCAGCTTACGGGCCCCGATCCAAACACCCGACACCCTCACCGATCCTTGACCGAAACCCGGCAGGGCGGAGGTGCTCCTCCGCCGTTGCCAAGCCCCAATCTTGACGGCTCCATAAGGACTGCCACCTCCCCGCCAACGCAGGACATAACGAGGCATAACATCGCTATGCTTGATGACTTGGGATTTCCGCCTTTCTTGGTGATCTTTTCTTTCCAGACTCGAAACTCGAACCTAGAAACCCGAAACCAATTTGGGCTTTGCCCGTCCTTTACCGACAACAAGTTATCAGCACTCAATTAAGCCTCACAAAACCCGCAATCTTTCCATCAAAATTTCACCCGGAACCAACTCCAAAAATGGAACAATTTGGAACAGAAGAAATTACAAACGAAAATATTTTCACGGAGCGTTAGCGTCCCGCCCACAGTCCCGCATGCGGGATCCACTAGCCATTCGCCCATATGTTACCACCGTGCCGTCCCATGTAAACCAGATGGGCCACTGGCTCCCCATTTCACTACCCGACCACCCAGCACTCGTAGACGCTCCTGCACACCACGCCTATTAGATCGAGGTCGTAAATCGTAAATGACCCCCTCCTTCCCATTTGACGAACTCCCCGCCCCATGGCTTATTTACTACGTGACCAAGGAGTTTAACAACCATCAATCAACGAACACCCCATCTCCAATAGCACCGGCCTTGTACGGTCTATCACCACCTTAGGCTGCGGATGATGATACCAAGCAAAGTATTGATTTGGAGTGCGACCTTGGCGTCGGTGCGATTTTTGGCGTTCCTTGGTATCTACACCCACCAGAGCCACGATGCGCAATGGCAGTTTTCCTATTTTCCATTGTGGGTCGTAGATTTTCCAATCTCCGTCCCCTATTTTATCTGCCCGATTCCGTTTGCAGAAGCAGTCATCGGCCCGATCTGGTGGTTCTTCGTGCCTATGATTATTTGGCGGCTCTTAAGGAACCGAAAGAACGCGCAGCAGCAGTGAACTTCGATTTATGAGCGTTTCACCATTTGGTTTCACAGCATGAGCACAAAAACTGTCAGAAGTTTGCTGGTGGCGGCGGTCGTGTTGCAGTTGCTTTGGTGCATTCTTCAGCCGGCAGAAAACCGGTTGGCACCCAAGAGTCCCGAAATGGCTCAAGCCCTTCGTGAGTATCAGACGAACCGGACGGCCATCACCGAGGCGGCCCTGTGGGGACAAGTGCGGCGGGACGAATTACGCGACGCCCGCAGAGCTAAGGCCCTATTCATCTCGATGTTGCTCGCCGATATCGTCGCCATCTATCTCTTTTGGAATCATGGCTTCAGGAAACCGGCCACCTGACGAACCCCGTGCCTCAACGAGTCCCCGTCCCAAAGCTCAACGTTGCGCAATCCCACGGAGCTACGTTGGGTCAATCGGCCCGAACCTCCGCTACCACCACGTGGTTGCGTCCCGCCCTCCCGGAGTTCCCCCCCCACAAATCACTTTACCTTCCCCAAATCCAAAAACACCACCATCGACGGATTGCCCACCGCCGCATAATCCCCCGTGAACGTCAGCTTCCCCGTTTTCCGGTCCACCCGGAACACCGCGATATTATCCGCGCGCTGATTGCACACGTAGAGGAACTGCCCCGTCGGATCAAAATTGAAACTTCGGGGATAGTTCCCCCGCGTCGGCTCATCCGCCACAAACGTCAGCGTGCCGTCCTTGCCGATGGCAAAGATCGCGATGCTGTCGTGCAGCCGGTTACCCGCGTAAACAAACCGCCCGTCCGCCGACACCAGTATCTCGGAGCAGAAATTGCTCCCCTCAAATCCCGGCGGCAGACTGGAGATCGTCTGCCGCGCGCTCAACGTCCCCTTCGCTGCATCGTAATCGAACAGCACCACCGTCGAGCCCTCCTCCTGGATGGAATAGAACCAGCGCCCGTTCGGATGAAAGTGAAAATGCCGCGGCCCGTCTCCCGGCGGCAGTGAAACCGACGCCGGCTCATTCGCCGTGAGCACACCCTTCTGCCCGTCAAATTTCCAGACGTAGATCTTGTCCAATCCCAAGTCCACATGCAGCACGAAGCGCCCCGAGGGATCGGCCTGAATCATATGCGCGTGCGTCCGGTCATGACCACTGAAGGCAAAGCTGCCCGGCGGCGCATTCTTCGCCCGCGTCGGCCCCAGCGTGCCCTCATCCACCTGGATGTCAGAGGGCTCGCCCAATTGCCCATCCGGCCGCACCGGCAACACCGCCACTGACCCGCCAAAATAATTCGCCACCAACAGAAACTTCCCGGACTGATGCAGGCTCACATACGTCGGCCCCTTCCCCCCGGAGCGAATGGTGTTCAGCAATTTCAACTCCCCATCCGCCCGATTGATGGCGAACGCGCTGATGGTTCCTTCATTCCCTTCCCCCACCCGGTCCGTCTCATTGGCCGAATACAATCGCGTCCCC
>JAURFH010000177.1 GCA_030834415.1 Verrucomicrobiota bacterium
AGCTGAATTACTACAGGATCTAGACGCTATTGTAGACGAACTACAAGCTAAGTTTGACGCTATGAATGGCGGCGGTGAAATGGGCGGCGATGGGTGAAGGCGTGGCGGATATGAAGGGCTATGTGAAGCGGTGGAGCGAGCTTTGCCCGCAGGTGCCGCTGACCTTGGAGATCATCTCAGAGTATGTGAAGCCGCAGAGCTACCTGAAGGCGGATTTCTGGAAGATCTATCCTGATGTGCGGCCGTATGAGTTCGCCAAGTTCACAGCGCTCGCGCGCAAAGGCAAAGCGATGGAAGGTGCGAAATCGACACCGGAATATCAGCGGGCCGAACTGGAGCGGAGCATCAAATACTGCAAGACGGAGCTGGGTGTGGGGCTGAAGGGAACTTAACCGCAGATGAGCGCAGATAGACGCAGATATGGCGCTGGTGACTTCGTGCCCGGCTTTAGGGGGCGGCGGTGCATATGAGCCATCAAGTTTTCACGCACTCGCATCGGGTCACGTACGCCGAATGCACCGTGGGGAACCATGTGTATTACGGGAGGTATCTGGATTTTCTGGAGGAGGCACGCGGTGAGTTCTTCCGTTCGCTGGGCACGACGTTTCTGCAATGGCAGGAGCAAGGTGCCATCTTCCCCGTGATCGAGGTGCAACTGAAGTATCGCGGACCGGCACGCTATGATGACGTATTGCAGATCGCGGTGTGGGTGAGTGAATTGCGTGGCGTGAAGCTGGCCTTCGGATATCGGGTAACGAATGCGGAGGGCAAGACGCTGCTGGAAGGCTCAACCATCCACGCTTGCACCAGTATGGAAGAAAGACCGATGCGGATACCGGCGGAGCTGGCCGGGAAGCTGGAGGGGTTTGTGGTGAAGGCGGACGAGCGTTGATTCCCAGCAACTTTCTTATTTTCAGTCAGTTAGGAGGATTGGGCAAGTGTGCCAGATGGCGCAGTTGAGGTGTGACACGGGTTTCCTAAGTGTGACACAATGTCTCACTTTTCGAGGGGGTAACCGGAGGTTTTACGGCTTCTTTATTCTGTATCTTGTTTGTTTTCAATGGGTTGTGATTTTCATTAAGGGATTGGCACCTTCGTTGCTCATAGTTTGTTGAATTTCTTAAGTAGAAAAGAATTATGGCAAAAGTATTAGGCATCGACTTGGGCACGACGAACTCCTGTATGGCTGTGATGGAGGGCGGCGAGCCGGTTGTTTTGGAAAATTCTGAGGGCAAACGCACAACGCCATCCGTGGTGGCCTTTGCGAAGAACGGGGAGCGCCTGGTGGGTGACGCGGCGAAGCGTCAGGCGGTCACGAACCCGCGCAATACGATCTACTCGGTGAAGCGTTTCATGGGCCGCAAGTTCGCGGAAGTGCAGGAAGAGTTGAAGCGCGTGCCTTACAAGGTGGTGGCCGGTCCGAACGGCGATGCTTGCGTGGAAGTGGAAGTGGACGGCAAGCCGAAGCAGTTCAGCCCGCAAGAAATCTCCGCGATGACGCTCGCCAAGCTGAAGGCCGACGCCGAGACGCGCTTGGGTGAGACGATCTCGCAGGCGGTCATCACGGTGCCTGCTTACTTCAACGATTCGCAACGTCAGGCCACGAAGGACGCTGGCCGTATCGCCGGTCTGGAAGTGCTGCGTATCATCAACGAACCGACGGCGGCCTCGCTGGCTTACGGTCTGGACAAGAAGAAGGACGAGAAGATCGCCGTGTATGATCTCGGTGGTGGCACGTTCGATATCTCCGTGTTGGAGATCGGTGATGGTGTCTTCGAAGTGAAGGCCACGAACGGTGATACGCACCTGGGTGGTGATGATTGGGACAACCAGATCATCGATTGGATTTTGGAAGAGTTCAAACGTGACAGCGGGGTGGATCTGCGCAAGCAGCCGGACGCCCTGCAACGCATCAAGGAAGAAGCGGAAAAGGCGAAGATCGCCCTCTCCAGTTCGCAGCAGTATGACATCAGCCTACCGTTCATCACGGCGGATGCGAGCGGCCCGAAACACATCAGCATGAAGCTGACCCGCTCCAAGCTGGAACAGATCTGCGACAGCCTCTTCGAGCGCACAATCACGCCGACGAAGAACTGCCTCAAGGACGCCGGTATCACGGTGGACAAAATCGATGAGTTGGTGCTGGTGGGTGGTATGACCCGCATGCCGCGCGTCGTGGAGACGGCCCGCACGTTGGTGACCAAGGCGCCGCATCAAGGGGTGAACCCGGATGAAGTGGTGGCCGTGGGTGCTGCGATCCAGGGCGGTGTGCTTAAGGGTGAAGTGAAAGATGTGCTCCTGCTGGACGTCACGCCGCTTTCCTTCGGTATCGAGACTTTGGGTGGCGTGTTCACCCGTCTGATCGAGCGCAATACGACGATCCCGACCCGCAAATCGGAAGTATTTTCGACCGCGTCGGACAACCAGCCGAGCGTGGAGATCCATGTGTTGCAAGGTGAGCGCCAGTTCGCCCGTGACAACAAGACGATCGGCAAGTTCCACCTGAGCGACATCCCGCCGGCTCCGCGCGGTATGCCGCAGATCGAAGTGGCCTTTGACATCGACGCGAACGGCATCCTGCACGTGAGCGCGAAAGACCTGGGCACGGGCAAGGAACAGAAGATCACCATCACGGCGAGCAGCGGTCTCTCCAAGGATGAGATCGAGAAGATGCGCCGTGACGCTGAAGCCCACGCGGACGAAGACAAGAAGCGCCGCGAGGAAGTCGAGACCCGCAACGAGGCAGACAACGCAGTCTATCGCACGGAGAAGATGCTCCGCGAGATGGGTGACAAGGTGCCCGCTGGCGAGAAGAGCAAGATCGAAGAAGCTGTCAATGCTTTGAAAGAAGCGCTGAAGGGCAATGACTTCGCGGCCATCAAGGCGGCGAACGACAAGCTGACCGAAGTGTGGCAGAAGGCCTCGGCAGAACTCTACAAAAACGCCGGTCCGCAGACCGAAACGGGCAATACCTCGGCCGGTGCCGCCCCGGGCGCTGACGCTGAAGGCGACAAAGGCAGCAAAGACGAAGGTCCGATCATCGACGCCGAAGTGGTGGACGAGAAGAAGGACAAATAAATTTTCCTGGCGGCCGGTGCCGCAGGATTTGATTCAGTAGCAATCCAAACAAATAAACACACAAAGACAAAACGAACGTATGGCAATCAACGTCAAACCGCTCGGTGACCGGGTTCTTATCGAACAGGTTGAAGAGAAGGAAACCAAAAAGGGCGGCATCATCATCCCCGATACCGCCAAGGAAAAACCGTCCGAAGGCATCATCGTGGCCTTGGGCACTGGCAAGACTGATGACGCAGGCAAGAAAGTCGCCTTCGAAGTGAAGAAGGGCGACCGCGTGCTGATCAGCAAGTACGGTGGCACGGAGATCAAGCTCGACGGTAAAGAGTACAAATTGATGAACGTGGACGACATCCTCGCGATCATCGGCTAATTTAACCCTTAAACTTAACACACACTTAAAATACTATGGCAGCCAAACAACTTTTGTTTGATGAAGCAGCCCGTCAGGCCCTCCTGAAGGGTGTTTCCAAGCTCGCTCGCGCCGTGAGCGCGACGCTCGGACCCAAGGGCCGCAACGTGGTCCTCGACAAGAAATACGGTTCCCCGACGGTCACCAAGGACGGTGTCACCGTGGCGAAGGAAATCGAACTGGAAGACCCATACGAGAACATGGGCGCCCAGATGGTGCGCGAAGTGGCCAGCAAGACCAGCGACGCCGCTGGTGACGGCACCACGACCGCGACCGTTCTGGCCGAAGCGATCTATCGCGAAGGTCTGAAGAACGTGACCGCCGGTGCTTCCCCGATCAGCCTGCAACGCGGCATCCAGAAAGCCGTGGACGCAGCGATCGAACAGCTCGCCAAGATCGCCAAGAAGGTCAAGGACAAGGAAGAGATCAAGCAGGTCGCGACCGTTTCCGCCAACTGGGACACCACGATCGGCGAGATCATCGCTGACGCGATGGACAAGGTGGGCAAGGACGGCACGATCACGGTCGAAGAGGCCAAGTCCATCGAAACGACCCTCGACGTCGTCGAAGGTATGCAGTTCGACAAGGGCTACCTCTCCCCGTACTTCGTGACGAACGCGGAGTCCATGGAGTGCAAGCTCGATGAGGCCTACGTCCTGATCTACGAGAAGAAGATCAGCAGCCTGAAGGACATGCTCCCGATCCTCGAGAAGACGGCCAAGAGCGGCAAGCCGCTCCTGATCATCTGCGAAGAAGTCGAAGGCGAAGCCCTGGCGACGCTCGTGGTGAACAAGCTGCGTGGCACGCTGAACATCTGCGCGGTAAAGGCTCCTGGCTTCGGCGACCGCCGCAAGGCCATGCTGGAAGACATCGCCATCCTCACGGGCGGCAAGTGCATCACTGAAGACCTCGGCATCAAGCTGGAGTCCCTGGAACTGACCGACCTCGGCCGCGTCAAGTCCGTGGTGGTGGACAAGGAAAACACGACCATCGTGGAAGGCTACGGCAAGAGCTCCGAAATCCAGGGCCGCGTGAACCAGATCCGCCGCCAGATCGAAGAGACGACCTCCGACTACGACCGCGAGAAGCTCCAGGAACGCCTGGCGAAGCTCGCCGGTGGTGTGGCCGTCATCAACGTCGGTGCCGCTACGGAAACCGAGATGAAGGAAAAGAAGGCCCGTGTGGAAGACGCGTTGCACGCGACCCGCGCAGCCGTGGAAGAAGGCATCGTTCCTGGCGGTGGCGTGGCATTGCTGCGTTGCTGGGCCGCGATCGACGCCGTGAAGCCGGGTGGCGACGAGCAGATCGGTGTGGACATCGTGAAGCGCGCCATCGAGGCTCCGCTCCGCGCATTGTCCCTGAACGCCGGTGTGGAAGGTTCAATCGTGGTGCAGGAAGTCAAGAAGCGCAAAGGCTCGGAAGGTTACAACGTCGCCACGGGCGAATACGTTGACCTGCTCAAGGCCGGTGTGGTGGATCCGAAGAAGGTGACCCGCACGGCGCTGCAGAACGCTTCCTCCATCGCAGCGCTGCTGTTGACCACGGAATGCCTCATCACGGAGATTCCGGAAGACAAGAAGCCAGCTCCGGCCGGTGGTGGTGACCACCACGGCATGGGCGGCGGCATGGATTACTAATTCAGCCAGTTTGCGGGTGACCGCAAACAGACAGGAACGGGGCGGACGAACAGTCCGCCCCGTTTTTTTGTTTAACCACAGATAGAAACAGATGAACACAGATGGGGAGGACAGAGAATGACCGATGACTAAATTCGAATGGATAGGGCGTGAGCAATAAAAGAGAGACGGGGCGTCAGGCCGCCTCGGAGGGAAAGCGGAGGCAGGCCTCCTCACTCCAAAGCAGGGCAGCGCGGTCTGATGACCGCGGCCATGGGTGGCATCGAGGCTAAGGGCGACGATTAAAGCGAGGACGATTTGGAGGATTTTTGAAACTTACGTATTGGCAGCAGGGGATTCCCTACCGATATTCTTTGGCCGAACCGTATTGGATTGAATTTGTATGGCGGACGAGAAGAAGCACGTTTACGACGAGAGCAAGATCAAGACCCTGTCTTCGATCGACCACATCCGGTTGCGCACGGGCATGTATATCGGGCGCATCGGCGACGGGTCGCACTATGATGACGGTTGCTACATCCTGCTGAAAGAGGTTATCGACAACACCATCGACGAATTCATCATGGGGCATGGTCGCGAGGTGAAGATCACCATCGAGGGGAACCATGTCACGGTGCGGGATTTCGGGCGTGGCATCCCGTTGGGCAAGGTGATCGAGTGCGTCTCCCAGATCAACACAGGTGCGAAGTACAATGATGACGTTTTCCAGTTCAGTGTGGGTTTGAACGGCGTGGGCACCAAAGCAGTGAATGCCCTCGCCAAGGTATTCACGGTGCGCAGCCATCGCGATGGTGAATTTTTTGAGGCGACCTTCAAGCAGGGCAAGCTGAAGTCTGAGAACAAGGGGACGACCACGGAGCCGAACGGGACATTTGTCAGCTTTGAACCGGACCCGGTCATCTTCAAGGACAGTGAATACAATCTGGAGTATGTGGAGCGCCGGTTGCGTCATTACAGCTATCTGAATGCCGGGCTGCGCCTGAACCTGAACGGGAAGGAATTCGTTTCTCGCAAGGGTTTGATGGATCTCGTGCTGGAAGATCTGGACAAGGACAACAGCGAGGCGATCTATGCGCCCTTGCATTACACGAGCAAGACGTTGGAGTTCTGCTTCACGCACACAAACAGCCGTTATGGCGAGACATTCTATTCCTTCGTAAACGGCCAGTATACGAGCGACGGTGGCACTCACTTGAGTGCGTTCCGTGAAGGTCTGCTCAAGGCGGTGAACGAGTATTCCAAGGGCAAGTTCGATGGTGATGATGTGCGCGAGTGCATCATCGGTGCCGTGGCTATCCGCCTGAAGGACCCGATGTTCGAATCCCAGACGAAGAACAAGCTGGGCAATACGGAGATCCGCGCGGAGCTGGTGAGCAAGGTGCGTGAGGAGTTGCTACACTTCTTCAACCGCAATAAGGAAATCGCCACGCAGATCTTGGCGAAGGTGCAGGATACGCAGCAATTGCGAAAGGAGTTGCAGGCGGTCAAGAAGCTGGCCCGCGAACGCTCCAAGGCGATCACTTTGCGCATCCCGCAGCTCAAGGATTGCAAACATCATTTCGACAAGGCCAAGGGCAAGGGCAAGGGCTCGATGGTCTTCATCTGCGAAGGTCAGTCCGCTGCCGGTTCCATCACGAGCTGCCGCGATGTGAACAATCAGGCGGTATTCGTGTTGAAGGGCAAGCCACTGAACGTGTGGGATCTCAAGCGGGACATCGTCTACAAAAACGATGAGATGTACAATCTCATGCGGAGCCTGGACATCGAAGACAATACGAACAACGTGCGCTATGAGAAGGTAATCTTGGCGACCGATGCGGATGTGGACGGCTTGCATATCCGCAACCTGATGATCACGTATTTCTTCCGCTTCTTTGAGCAGTTGGTGCATGATGGTCATCTCTATGTGCTGGAGACGCCGCTATTCCGCGTGCGGAACAAGCAGGAGACAATCTATTGCTACAGCGAGGATGAGCGCGACAAGGCAGCGGCCAAGCTGGGCAAGAGCTGCGAGATCACGCGCTTCAAAGGACTCGGAGAAATCTCGCCGAATGAGTTCAAACAATTTATCGGCAAAGAGATGCGGATGAGCCAGGTGGAGTACGCCACAAAGCCGCAGGTGAATGGCATCCTGACGTTCTACATGGGCCGCAATACGCCAGAGCGCAAGGACTACATCATGGAGAACCTGGTGGTGCCGGTGGAAGACTAAGACAAACCGCAGAACACACAGAATACACGGAAATTGGTTTGAAGCGGAATTTGCTCAAGCATTTACAACTTACCATATCGATATGTTCAGCCTGAAAGACAAGATCACTTTGGTCACTGGTGCGGGGTCAGGGATTGGTCAATCCATCGCGGAGGTATTTGCGAAGGCGGGTGCATTTGTTTATGTGACGGACCGAGATGAAAAGGGTGGGGCGGCCACGGTGGACTTGATCAAGGCGGCAGGTGGTGAGGCTGAGTTTCTCAAGCTGGATGTCGCGTCCGAGGAGAGTTGCGCGAAGGTGGCGAAAGCGGTTCACGCCGCCAAGGGGCGCTTGGATGTGTTGGTGAACAACGCTGGTATCGGTCATGTGGGGACGATCTTGCAGACTCAGGCGTCGGACTTGGACCGGATGTATAATGTGAATGTCCGCGGTGTCTTCAATGTCACCAAGGCGTTCATCCATCACATGGTGGAGCGCAAGTCGGGCAACATCGTGAACCTTGCTTCCATCGGCGGCGTGGTGGCGGTGCGGGACCGGCTGGCGTATAGCACTACGAAGTTCGCCGTGGTGGGCTTCACCAAGGGCATCGCGTTGGATCATGCGTTGGAAGGTATCCGCTGCAATTGCATCTGCCCGGGTCGCGTGGAGACGCCGTTCGTGAAGGCGCGTCTGGCAGAGTATCCCGATCCGGAGAAGGCGTATCGTGATATGGCCTCGACACAGGCGCTGGGCCGGATGGCGAAGCCAGAAGAGATCGCCTATGCCGCGCTTTATCTGGCGTGCGATGAATCGGCCTTTGTGACGGGCACGGACTTCATCATCGATGGCGGCTGGACGGCGGGGAAATAACGGGATAAATGACGAATGACTAAATCCGAATGACGAAGGAATGAACAAGGCGCAAGCGGGGTAATTTACGCATTGGGAAGGAATGCAAATCTAGCTTATCAAAATTACCTTTGCGCGCTAGAAGGTGATTATGACCGCTTCAGTAATAATATTAAGGTGTTGCGCTTGTACAGCATTGGCATGTTTTTTATTGTTAGCCGGTTGTGTTACCAATGCTCCGAGCGAACGTGGAGAGGGCTTGATGGGGCCTGGGTATCTGTTGACCAAGACGACTTTCCAGAGAGCCGGACAGAAACTTGAGTTGGAATACGTGAAGGACTTAGCGCTTTGGAAAACGTTGAGGCATGAAAGTCTGGAAAAGAACGAGCAAAACGCGGCTTCGTATGCGGAGAAGATGATTCGCGGAACGGAAAAAATCTATCAGGCGACCCTTGATCGGATTTAGCTCTGTTGACATCCTAAAGGAGATAGATGGAGCCGCTAGAGGCGGTAGAGGTTGAAAGTCAGACCGAGGAGG
>JAURFH010000178.1 GCA_030834415.1 Verrucomicrobiota bacterium
AAAAAAGACGCCGCCCGCATGGTCTTGCGGACCATGCGGGCGGTGTGCGGAAAGGGAGCTACTTCTTCTTTTTCTTGCCCTGGGCGGCGAGGGCGTCCTGCGCAGCCTGGGTCTTCGCCAAGCGCTGCTGGAACTTGTCCACGCGACCGGCGGTGTCCACGAACTTCTGCTGGCCCGTGTAGAACGGATGGCAGTCGTTGCAAATACCGATCAACACCGACTTCTTCGTCGAACGCGTATGGATCACGTTACCACAGGCGCACCGGATTTCGGCATCCTGATAATTCGGATGAATGTCTGCTTTCATATTACCAAAAATTAAAGAGGCGAAAACGTAGCAGGGAAAAGCCGCTTGGCAAGGGCTAATTTAAGCGTTTTAACGACAATTTATCAGCTCTTGGGTGCGGATACCGCCCCCTTATCCCCCGCCCGTCGCCGGGAAGGCAGGATGGAGCAGGCCTCCTTGCAGCCGAACCACTTGCTGAAGAGATAACGGTTCCGGCTGACCCATTGATACATCTTTTCCGCCACCCAGATCACCCCCGGTATCCACAGTATCAGGGCGGGCAGCACCAAAAGCGGCATCCTCATGCCTACGAAGCGGATACAACGGGCCCCCCGATGGATTTCCCCCTCTGGTGTGATGCAATGGATGGCCTCCGAAAGCTGGTCTTCGGTGATACCCGGGGCGACCTCTTTCGCCAGTGGATCATCGATAGGCACCAGCCGCACCTTGTCCAGCCAGTCCAGCCACGTCAGCATGCGCGATTGGAACGTACACAGCGAACACTCGCCATCATACAACACGATATGTTTTGTCCGGACTTCGTTGCTCACAACAGGAAGGAAGTTCCGGTGTTATCGCCCTGATGTCAAACCTGACCGCTTTTAATCAGCACATGAGCTTTCCCCACAACGCCTCAAACTCCTTGATGAACGGCGCGACCAGACGTTCGTCCGAGCTCACGATGATGTTCTCCTGGTTCACCTCCGAGGCGCTGCGCGTCCAGTTAAAGCTGCCCGTGAGCAGAATGCGGCTGTCAAACACCGCGAACTTGTGGTGCATGTGATCGGGTCCGCAATCAGCACGCACGGGAATCCCTGCGCGCCGGAATTGCTCGATGTCCGAGCCGGCATCAAACGCTTTGTCGTTATCCGTCAGGATGCGCACCCTTACCCGGCGTTTATGCGCGTTGAGGATGGCGGAAGAGAGCCGGTCATCCGCGATGGTGAAGACACAGATATCCGCCGTGCGCTCCGCTGCCGTCAGCAGATCGATGATGCGGTAGGCACATTCATTGCCGGGACTGAAATATGCTTCCACACGGCCGGAACGGGAAACTTCAGCGGGCGCTTGCAGGAGCTTGTTCACCTCTTCCAGCCAGTCCAGCACGTCTCTGGCTTTGGGATCTGCCAGTTCGCCGCGCGCCAGTTCAAACGCCTGATGCCGCACCAGCGCCCGCTGCTGCTCGTTTAGAGCACCCTCGCGTAACAACTCCACCAGCGCCCGTTTCTCCGCTCCGGAAATACGCCGGTCAGTCAGCGTCTGCGCCAAGGCTGTGGCTAACTCCTTCGGTGTCATGCTGCAAGCCTACTGCCCAGCCACGCTATGCCACCACTAAAAAAGGGCCTTTGCCAGCAGTGCCAGAAGGACTGCACCCATTCCGCCTTGGACCATCAAGGGCATCGATACGCCAAGAAAAGACGACTGTTTGGCATGGCGGCAAGGGCTGAATTGGCGAATGATAAGCAAAGAAAACCTATCCCGAACCGTGAATGGACGGGCTCCGTTTGAGCCCCGAAAGAGGGGTATGGGGTGAAACGCATGCTTAAGCTCAAAACAAACAAAGTCTTCATCATCTTGGCCGCCATGGCCGTTACGCTGTTATGGGCAGCGCTCAGCTATTATCATAGTGAAGAGCGCGAACAAGAGTTGCAGGCTACCCTAGAGCTGGAACTGATCGCCGATCTGAAGATTGGCCAAATCAACCAATGGCTCACGGAGAGGTATGCCGATGCCCAGGCCGCCGCCAACACGCCCGCCATCCAGCAATCCGTCCGCACCTTCGCCAGTAACCCCAGTGATCCCAAAGCGAGAGCAGAGGTGCAAGGATGGCTGAAGGCGCTGCAGACGTCTTACCGCTATAGCAGCGTAGCGCTCTATGACCACGAGGGAAAACTGCTGCTGGAGCACCCCACCGGCACCGCTCCCCAAGATGAGATGCTTCGCGGCTATCTCCACACCGCCGTGCGCGACCGGCAAGCAGTCACCACGGATATCCAGCGTGATTCCGCCAGTGGCGCCACCTGGTGGGGGCTCCTTCAGCCTATCAGTGAGTCTGCAGGCGAGCCGAGCGCCGTGTTGCTCTTGCAGCGAAACCTTCAGAGCTTCCTCTACCCTCTGCTGCAGTCCTGGCCCGGCACCAGCCCTTCTGCCGAGACTCTGCTCCTTCGCCGTGAGGGCGAAGAGGTGGTGCACCTGAATGAACTGCGACATAAAAAAAATACCGCGCTGACTTTTCGCCTGCCCATCTCGCAAGGGACGAACTACGTGCCCGTGAAGGCGGGAAGCAGCCTCACCGGTCACGTCAAGGGCTTGGACTATCGCGATGTCCCGGTATTGGCGGCCATCCGACAAGTACCAGGCACCCCTTGGATCATGGTCTCAAAAATCGACCACGAAGAGATCGACGCTCCGTTGCGAGCCGAAGCGTATCAGATCACCTTGTCAGCGTTGACCAGCCTGCTGGCCTTGGTCGCCATTGGGGTCTGGTGGTGGCGGGAGCAAAGGACCGGCTTGTTGGAACAGCGGCTGGCGGCGGAAGAGGCCCTGCGGAAGAAGGATAAGCGATTGGTCTCCCTGATGCAGGAGACCAACGACGTAATCCTCGTATTGGACGAGGATTTACGCGTCGTCGAATTCAACGGAATGGCATTGGAAGTTTATGGTTACAGCCCCGGGGAAATGCAGGGATTGCCGGTCCAGGCATTTCGCCCGCCGGAACAGTTGCCTGACCAATCGGAAAGCCTGAAGCAATTCCAATCCCCCGAGGGAGCGAGCTACGAGACCACCCACAAACGCAAGGACGGCACCACCTTCCCGGTGGAAATCGGCGGGCGCGCGGTGCAGACCAATGGCCACTTTGAGATCATCGCCGTCATCCGGGACATCACCCAACGCAAACAGCATGAAGCCCACATCGAGCGGTTGAACCGGCTTTACGCCGCATTAAGCGGGGTGAACCAGACCATCGTGCAAGCAACCGCCGCCGACCAACTATTCGCTGGAGTTTGCCAGATCCTGGTGGACAAGGGCGGTTTCAAGCTGGTTTGGATCGGCTTGGTGGACCCGGAGACCAAGTTGATCCGGCCCGTGGCCGTGCAAGGAGATACCACCGGCTATACTACCGGCATCAAGATTTCGGTCGATGAACGTCCGGAGGGCCGGGGCCCGAGCGGTACCGCCCTCCGCGAGAATCGTACGTTCGTATGCAATGATTTCCTCAATGACCCGAACACCGGGCCTTGGCGGGAAGCGGCGCAGCGGGCAGACCTCAAATCATCCATCGCTATCCCGTTGCGCCAGGAAGGCAAGGTGATCGGGGCACTGACCGTTTATGCGAGGGAAGTGGGTGCTTTTGAGGCCGAGGAAGTAGAACTGTTGGAGGAAGCCGCCGGGGATATCTCCTTCTCGCTCGACAACCTGGCGCGCGAAGCCGCGGCCAAAGAGGCGCAGCAAGCCTTGCGGGAGCGCGAAGAGATGCTGGCCACCGTATTCGAGCAGGCTATTGATTCGATCGCTTTGACGGACGCAGAAACGGGCCGGTTTGTCGAATTCAACAAAGCGGCCTGTCTCAATCTCGGCTATAGCCAGCAAGAATTTGCCCGCCTTACCGTGGCAGACATCGAAGCGGAACAATCGCCAGAGCAGATCAAAAGCAACATCGCTCAGATGCTGGCCAGTCCCACCGGCATGACCATCGAGACCGTGCATCGCAAGAAATGCGGAGAATTGCGTACTGTAAGGCTCAACGCCCGGAGGTTGGAGATCAAAGGCAAGACCTACCTGTCCGCGATGTGGACGGACATCACCGAGCGAAAGCGGGCGGAGCAGGTGCTGCGGCGAAGCGAGGAACGCTTCCGTCGTCTCTTCGATCTGGCCCCCACCCCCCTGGCCCTGTCCGACCATCAAGGAGTGGTGACTTACGTCAATATCCAAGCCAGCCGCCTTTTTGGCTACTCAACCGCCGATATCCCCACGCTTGAGCATTGGTGGGAACAGGCTTACCCAGATGCAGCTTACCGACAAGAGGTGGCGGAAATCTGGCAGCAACGGCTGCAGAAAGCCCGTGAGCTGAAAGGCCCGGTGGAACCGATGGAATGCCAAGTGACCTGCAAGGATGGCCAAGTGCGAACGGTAGAAATCTCCGCCATCGAACTGGATCAGGAGTTACTGGTGACCTTCTTTGACCTCACCCAGCGGCGGGAGACCGAGGATGCCCTGGTGCACGAACAGGAGTTCACTCTCGCGCTCCTCGAAAATCTGGATGCAGGCGTGGTGGCCTGTGATGCTGCCGGCAAACTTCGACTATTCAACCGGGCCGCCCGCGAATGGCACGGGCTGGGGCCTACGGATGTAAGCCAGGAGCAATGGGCCGGAAGTTATGACCTTTACGAAGCCGATGGGGTGACCCCGATGGACTTCCATTCGGTACCGCTGGCCCGGGCCATGCGCCAGGAAAAGGTACGCGGAGCCCGGATGGCGATCACGCCCAAAGGAAAACTTCCCCGGCATATCATCGCGAATGCCTCTCCCGTGGTGGCTGCTGATGGCCGCCGGCTGGGAGCGGTGGCGGTGATGCATGACATCACCGAGCAACTGAAATCACAGGCCCAGATGCAGCTCCAAAGTGCGGCATTGAACGCAGCGGCCAATGTCATCGTCATCACCAACGCGTCGGGAGACATCGTCTGGGCCAATGAAGCATTCACCCGCCATACCGGATATTCCGTGGAAGAGGCCCTGGGCCATAACCCGCGGATGCTTAAGTCCGGCGTACAGGGCAAGGAGTTTTATGATCATCTTTGGGCCACTGTCACTGCGGGCGAAGTCTGGCATGGCGAACTAAGGAACCGCCGCAAGGATGGCACCCTGTTCGACGAAGAGATGACCATCACGCCGGTCCGCTCGACGACCGGCAAGATCACCCATTTCATCGCCATCAAACAGGATGTCACCGAGCGGCGCAATCTGGAGAAACAGTATCTGCGGGCCCAGCGGATGGAAGGTGTGGGCCTGCTGGCGGGCGGCATCGCGCATGACTTGAATAACGTGCTCGCCCCCATCCTGATGTCCGCCGAACTCCTGCGCTATCACGACCTGCCGGCTGAAGCGCTGAACATCATCGAGACGATGGAAACCAGTGCCAAGCGGGGGGCGGACATCGTCAAACAGGTGCTGACCTTTGCCCGGGGCATCGAAGGCGAGAAAGGTCTGGTCCAGCTGCGCCACCTCATCAAGGACATGGTGCGCATGGCCAATGAGACCTTCCCCCGCAATATCAATATCAAGACCTGGGTGGCAGGCGATCTGCACTCTATCAAAGGGGATGCGACCCAGCTGCACCAGGTCCTGCTCAATCTGGGGGTGAACGCACGGGATGCCATGCCGGGGGGCGGCGAACTGATCTTCAGCGCCAGCAATGCCCACCTCACCGCAACCGAACTGCGCGCCCACGCCAACCTGAAACCGGGTGACTATGTTCGGCTGGAGGTCAGCGATACCGGCACGGGCATTCCCCCGGAAGTCATAGAGCGCATCTTTGACCCGTTCTTTACCACCAAAGAACAAGGAAAAGGCACCGGTTTAGGTTTGGCCACGGTCTTGGGCATCGACCGTGGTCATGGCGGCGCCATCGAGGTCGAGAGCACGCCCGGACAGGGCTCCAAATTCATCGTCCTGCTACCTGCCCTGCCCCAAGGCAGCCCAGGCGACACTCACAAAGAAAAGGCTTCCCTGCCCCAAGGCAGAAATGAGCTGATACTGCTGGTGGATGATGAAAAGGGCATTCTGATGATCGGGGAGACGCTCCTGAAGCGTTCCGGCTACCGGGTGTTGACAGCGGCCAATGGCGTGGATGCCCTCACCGTCTTCCTCCAAAACCAGGCAGAGATCAAACTTGTCATCACGGATATCATGATGCCGACCATGGATGGCGTGGCGCTGGTCACCCAGTTGCGACGGCTCAAACCAGATATCAAATGCATCGCCGCCAGCGGCCTGATGGGCGCCCAAGACAATCTGCGGGTGGAGGAACTGAAAACCAACGGCGTAAGACACTTTCTGATGAAACCCTTCACGCTCGAGGCACTGCTAAGGGCATTGGACGAGGAGCTGCACTGAAAACACTTTAAGCATCGACGTATGGCCAGAATATTATTGGTTGATGACGAGGAGGCATTCCGGGTCGCCCTCGCCAAAATATTGCAACTGGAAAAGCACGAGGTCACTACGGCCGCCGACGGGGCGGAAGCGCTGAAGCTGGTGCTGCGTAGCCAGTTTGACTTGGTTATCACCGACCTCGTGATGCCGGAAAAAGAAGGCTTGGAGACCATTTTGGAGCTTCGCAAGCTGCTGCCAGATATGAAGATCATCGCCATGTCGGGCGGCGGACGCGGCAGCGCATATGACTACCTGAAGATCGCCAGCAAAATGGGGGCAGCCAGAACTTTGGCAAAACCATTCACCAAAGCTGAGATCATCCAGGCCATCAGAGAGCTGGTGGGTGAATAGCCGTAGCGGCAGACACAGCAAATATCGCGAACAAGCCCCAATAGAGTGGTCACCCCAAATCACCTCCCCACTGCCAGAAACCCGAAAACATGTCTCATTTCAGCAAGAAAAGTGAGAAGCCAGCGCAAATTTAGGTTAGCAACCCAGCTGAAACCGTGTATGGTCAGGGTAAGAATTTGAACAAAAACCACCCAACGCCGTCGAAGATAGTGGAGAGCGTTGGTTGCGTTCTCTGACAGTTTACGCAGTGTTTGGAACGTTTCTTCAGCGGGCTCCCCCAGCCCCACCTCCTTGGCGTCCAAGCACTGCGTTCTCTTTTTTCCAGAAGCCAAAAAAACGAATCCTCGAAGATGGGGCGGAAAGATTGGATGGTGTCCCCACCAGGAATTGAACCTGGATATGACGTTTAGGAAACGCCTGCTCTATCCATTTGAGCTATGGGGACCTAAGAGGCGCTGAAAAATTGCGGTCTTACGCCCTTCGGGTCAAGCCTGCGGAATTCATACTCTTGTGAATATCTCCCCATTGCACCTCACTCCTTTCGTGCGATGCTCTGGCTGTGTCAGTCCCTTCACAGTTGGACTCAGCCAAACGGCTTGCGCGAGGTGCCTCCGGCAACCCGACGAACCGCTTTGAGCAGATCCATCTCGAACGCGACGAGGAATGGAATCCCGAGGATGACCAACTGCTCCGCACGCAATTCCTCGTCGATCATTCGGCGACCATCATCGCCTATAACGACAGCCCGGACATCGGCTTCCGCGCCAGCATCAATCCCTATCGCGGTTGTGAGCATGGCTGCATCTATTGCTACGCGCGGCCCACGCACGAGTATCTCGGCTTTTCTTCCGGACTCGATTTCGAGAGCAAGATCATGGTGAAAACGAAGGCGCCGGAACTCCTGCGTGCCGAACTCGCCGCCCGCAAATGGAAACCACAAAGCCTGGCGATGAGTGGCGTGACGGATTGCTATCAACCGGTCGAGCGCAAGCTGAAGATAACCCGTGGTTGCTTGGAAGTGCTGGCCGAGTGTCGTAATCCGGTAGGTATCGTGACCAAGAATGCCCTGGTAGCGCGGGATATCGATGTCCTGCAGGAACTCGCCAAGCATCGCTGTGCTGCCGTGTTCATATCCCTGACCACCTTGGATACTGACCTGCGCCGCGTGATGGAGCCACGCACCGCCTCACCCCGCGACCGATTGGACACGATGCAGAAGCTCGCTTCCGCCGGCATCCCCGTCGGGGTGATGACGGCCCCCATCATCCCCGGCTTGAACGACCACGAAATCCCGCAACTGCTCAAAGCCGCCGCTGAAGCAGGCGCACGCACCGCTGGATATGTAGTATTGCGTCTGCCCTATCAGCAAAAGGATCTCTTTGATGACTGGCTCACCCGGCATTTTCCCGACCGCAAAGAAAAGGTGCTCAATCGCATCCGCGCTCTGCGTGGCGGCAAGCTGTATGATGCGGATTTCAAAAACCGGATGTCCGGCGAAGGCATCTTTGCCGAACAGATCGGGCAGATGTTCAAAGTGGCCTGCCATAAGCACGGCCTCAACCGCGAGCATGTGCACCTGACCACCGAACATTTCCGCCGGCCACCTGGAAATCAGTTGGATCTGTTCTGACTATATTTTGAAAACCACCTGCTATTACATGACTAAGAGCATGTAACAAAAAGAGATTAGGTTGAGTGGAGGGAGCGGAGGCAGATGAGAGAGGAGCCGAGGGAG